>NZ_JBBAKG010000020.1:20608-78686 GCF_040403615.1 Haliscomenobacter sp.
GCCACTTTTCGCACGGTGGTATCCAGGGTAGCGAAGAGTTTGTTTTCGGCAAAAACTTCGGATTTGGCCAACAAATTCATCAAAGTAGACTTGCCTACGTTGGTGTAGCCCACCAGCGATACTCGAATCAATTCGCCCCGGTTTTTGCGTTGGGTGGTGGCTTGTCGGTCAATGACCTTGAGCTTTTCTTTGAGCAAGGCAATTTTATCCCGAATGATTCGGCGGTCTGTTTCAATTTCTTTTTCACCGGGTCCTCGCATACCGATACCCCCACGCTGGCGCTCCAAGTGCGTCCAGAGGCCCCGCAATCGAGGCAGCAAGTATTGCATTTGTGCCAGTTCGACCTGGGTTTTGGCCTGGGCTGTTTGAGCACGGGTAGCAAAGATATCCAGAATCAAGCTACTACGGTCGATGATTTTGACCTTGAGCGCTTCTTCCAGAGCATTGGTTTGCTTGCCCGTAAGGTCATCGTCAAAGATGACCATCGAAATTTCTTCGTGGCGCTCGATGTAATCGGCTATTTCCTGCAATTTTCCTTTTCCGATATAGGTACGCGGATCAGATGCATCCAATTTTTGGGTGTACCGTTTTATCGACACTGCACCAGCCGTGAGTGCCAAAAATTCGAGTTCGTCCAGGTACTCTTCTACCAGTTCTTCCGTCTGCGTTTTGTGAATAACGCCAATCAGCAAGGCAAATTCCGCTTCCTGCACAATGCCTTTTTTCCGCTGTTCTCCACCTACATTCCACTCGTTTGCCATATGCTTATCGTCTTTCTAACCAAGAAGCGGGATTGAGTTTTTGCTTGTCCCGCCATACTTCAAAGTGCATTTCCGGTCTTTCAGTTCCCACTTGACCGATTTCTTGTCCGGTGGTCACCGATTCGCCTCGTTTGATGTTGATCGAGGCAATATTGGAATACACTGTATAAAAATTGCCGTGCTGAATGATCACGGTGTATTGATATCCATTGATGAATTGAGCACCCACAACTTTACCCTCAAAAACTGCCCGAACTTTGCCCGCCGCCTGAGTACCGATATCCAGTCCGCTATTGGATACTTTTACATCCTTGTACTTCGGGTGTTGAAAAGTACCAAAACCCTGCACAATCCGTCCTTGATCAACTGGCCAGGACAAGCGGCCTTTTCGCGCTGCAAAAGTGCCGCTGGCGGCCAGGTCTTCGCTGCTTGGCGGAAGGTTATCTGATTCTGTTGTACCAGATTTTGAGGTTCGATCGAGTCTGTTGCTGTTTACTGCAAGACTGGGGTTGTTGGCGTTGTTCAGTGCTTCGGCGCTACGGGCTTTCTTGCGTTGGGCCAGCATTTCTTGCTGAATTACATTTTCAATGATTCCATTGAGTTTGTTGTGTGCTTTTTGGCGGTCAGTGAGTTCCTTAAGCAGTACTTTCTCATCTGCTTTCAGGTTTTTGAGCGCCAGGTTTTTGTCTTGTAATTCTACGCTGAGGGTTTGTTTTTGTTGTTCTACACCGTTCAGAAGATTTTCTTTTTCGCGAATGCGCTGCTTCAATTGCGTTGTTTTGGCTTGTAGCGTGCTTTGGGTTTCTGCGATCAGCAACGCCTGGCGTTTGCGGTAGCGCTGGTATTGACGAATGTATTGCCAACGGCGAATGGCATTGTTGAGGTTGTCGGCAGAGAGCAAAAACATCAAATAGCTTTGATTGAGTTTTTGGCGCAAGGCCATGCGCAGGGTTTGGGTATATTCCTGCTTCAAACGCAATACATCCTCCTGAAGGGCAATCAACACGTCATTGGTACGAGTGATGCTGCTTTCGTTGAATTCAATTTCTTGCTGAAGGTTGCCGATGAGTTGTTCGCGTTTTTTGACCTGGTTTTGAAGCGTTAAAAAAACCTGCAAGGCCGCATTTTTATCTTTACGCTTTGCCGATAAACGATTGTTGGTTTGATCAATTTCTTCGATCAGTTTTCGGCGCTTGTCTTCGAGGTCTTTGCGCGATTGTGCACAAAGAGAATACGGCAAATACCAGGTCAATCCCAATAGCAAGAGGATACGGCCAATGGTTTGTTTACTTGACCCGTTTGAAGCGCTGCGGAATATCAAATGGCATTGATATAGGGACATTGAGTTCTACCTGTGTGAATTGAATGTTTACTTCAACCTTACCTGTTTCGCGGCTGTCCACCACGAATTTACGAAGGTACGAAAAATCTTGTTTGTCGTTGGTGGCATTGTATTCTTCCAAGTCCAAATTTAAAGAACGAGTGGCCCCTGGTTCCAAATATTGCAGGTTGCGCAAACGCAGGGCACTGGTTTCGATCGACATTTTGACTTCCTTGCCCGAACCAACGTCGCTTAAAAGATAGCGATCACCTTCAGTCGTACTGTTAAATCTGCGGGACAAGAAAAATGGATTGCCTAAAATTACCTGTTGGATCATCAAGAGGTTTCCTGGCAATTGGTATTCTTTGCTCAGGTGGTCGAGGCCATATACACTGTATTCGTTGTTGATGCGATCCAGAATACGTACCGAATCGGCTGTAATCAGGGCACGTGCTACTTCGAAACCCAGTTTGCTCAAGGTAACCCAAACTGCGCTGTCTTTTTGCATGCGAATTCGGGCATTGCCCGACATGGAGATGTCCTGACTGCGAAAATCGATCTTGGCCTTGGCATCAAACGTTTTGGCTTTGACTTGTTTGGTTTCCATGCGGCGCACCAATAGTTCGGTTGAACTAAGATTGGCATCCTTATTGCCGAGTTTTTTGGAGGCCCCACAGGAGAATCCCAGCAGGAGAACCAGTAGGACAGCAACTGAGTTGATCCAGCTTATTGAAAAAATAGCGTTTTGCCGCTTATTCATGCAATTGTTTTTCATTGATTTTTTTCTTCAAAGACGCTGAAACGCTTCCTTTTGTTACGGCCAGGCTCCATTGTTGTACTGCCGCCGCAGTATCTCCCGATTTAAAAAGCACATCGCCGTATTGTTCCAGGTAAAGGGGATTTGAGCTGGGCAGTAAAGATTCGATTTTGGTTTTGGCATCGTTCAGGTTTCCATTGCGGAATTGTGCACGCGCCAATGCATAAATGGCCAGGCGAGACTGAGGATCGGCCTCGATTGCTTTTTGTGCCAAGGTCAAAGATTGTGACGCACCATTGGGCCGCAAAGCAAAACTTAGGGATTGCCAGGCCAGTACTATTGTCGTATTGGCGTTGATTTTTAAGGCTTCGCCAAAATTTTGATCCGCGCTGTTGGTGTTGTTTTGCAGGGTTTGAACCATGGCCAACAAGCTGAATAAATGCTGACGGGCCACTGGAAATTTAAGGCTCAGTGGCAAGCCTAGATCTATAAAATCCTGGGCATTTTTGAGTTGGTTCATGGCCAATTCAGCGCTGGCGGCATAAACATATACTTCAGGCTTGTTTGGGAATACATCCAGTGCTTTTTCGCAGGCCTTGGACAATTCAGGCATATCGCCAACCGTCTCTAATCCGGTAAATAAAACCTCCCAGTTGTTGAAATCTGTATCGTCTAGTCCAATTGCAACCCGGCTTTTCTCCAGGGCTTCCGCTTTTTTCCCTTGTTTGTTCAAAATGGAAGCACTGATTGCCAAAGGTTTGGCCTCTTTGGGGTAAAGTTGTTCCAAAATTTGAGCAAGGGTCAACAATTCTTTGGCCAATCCGGGGTCTCCTGAATTCAAATATTTATTCAACAAGGGCTCGATTTTGCCCAATTTAACTTCAAGGGCGGTATTGGTGTTTTCAAAAACTTGCCGAAGCGAACTCAAGTATTGGGCATCGTTTTGTTTACTTACGTCTCCACCGGCCAAAGCAAGGTTGGCCTTGGTATCGTTGGCATCCAATTCCAGAATTTTGCGGTAAACGATCCGGGCTTGTTCCTTTTCGCCTATTTGGGTGAAATATTCTGCCAGGTTGTGCTGGTAGTCCAGGTTGGATGGATGGGCATCGGCCAGGCGTTGCAACTCACGTACTGCTTTTTTTTGATCCCCTTGCGCAACATAAAGTCCATGTTTCAGGCGCACCAAATTTTCGTTCATTCCGGTACGGCGCTCCAGGTCATCGTATACCCGCAGCGCGGCATTGAGTTCATTGGCTTTTACCAGGTAAAATGCCCATTTGTAGGAGTAATTTGACTGTGTCGGCACCTGTTTTGTCAGTTGCTCGTATACGCCGGCAGCGGCTTTGAATTGCCCCATGGCCTGAAAAGCGTCGGCTTTGAGAACGGCGTACCAAACGTTGGTTGGACTCGCGGTAGCTGCTTTGGTGGCCCAAAGAATGGCTTCTTCTGGTTGGTTCTGCACCATCAGAATCCTGGCCAGTTCATATGCAGCTACATCATTGTTGGGGTATTCGGTGAGGAGTTGCTTGTACAATTCTTTGGCTTTGTCCAATCGGCCCAATAACTTTTCCTTACTCGCTTCGATGATCAAAGCTTCTCGAGTCACCTCTTTATTGGCCACGGTTTCATTCTGTGCAGCCAAAGTCACTACCACTAAAAGCAGCATCGCCAAAATAGTACTCCTCATAAACCTACATTTGAGAGCGACTACCCTTTAAAAGAGGTATAATCGCCCATGTTTAATGCTTTGGGAATCCCTGCGTATTCGCTTTGATTGCCCAGCATGGATGCTGTAAGTGAAGCATGCCTTATCTGAGCGTCGTTCTGAATCACGCTATTTTCAATAACAGCATTTTCTACGATACAGTTGCTTCCTATTGAAACGAAAGGACCAATGATTGCATTGCGGATCTGGGTATTTGCGCCAATGTAACATGGTGGGATGATTCGGGAATTGTGTACGGATACTGAAGGAGAGACCAATTCTTCCGTGTTTTCCTTGAGTTCCAGGATTCGTCGGTTGGTTTCCAACACATTGCTCATATTCCCACAATCCAGCCATTCTTCAATGGAAGCCTTGCGAAATCGGGTACCGTTGTTTTTCATTATTTCGAGCACCGAAGTAATCTGAAACTCCCCTTTGTCTTTGATTCCGTTGTCGATGAGATGCTCTACTTTACTGCGAAAATCGTCCCCATCACGAAAATAATAAATTCCAACGATTGCTTGATCGGAAACAAATACCGGGGATTTTTCTACAAACTCGGTGATGATGTTGTCGGCATCGGTTTTGACGACTCCAAAGGAAGCAGGGTTTTCTACTTGTTTGACCCAGATTAGGCCATCTTCAGTTGCATCAAAATGAAAATCTGCTTTAAATAAGGTATCCGCAAAAGCCACGATGCAAGGGCCACTTAGACTTTCGCGGGCACAATAAATGGCGTGGGCTGGCCCCAAAGGTAAATCCTGGTAATAAATGGAGCATTTGGCGTCAATTAAGGCGGCGATATTTTTGAGTTGCAGTTCTACTTCTTTACCAAAATCTCCGATGACAAACGCTACTTCTTCAATTTCACCAGAAAATGACGCGTTGAAATCTTCAACGATGCGCTGTACAATGGGCTTTCCGGCAATGGGGAGCAGCGGTTTTGGAATGGTAAGCGTGTGTGGGCGCAAGCGAGAACCTCGCCCTGCCATTGGGATAATAATTTTCATGCATAAAACATTTAAAGTCTACAGATTTGTATTTCACAGGTTTTTAAAATACGCATAAATAAGTTTACGTATCTAAAACCTAAATATACAAATCCGCAGACTTTTGTGCTCATAAAAAATGAGCTATATTAACCAGGACGAGTAAAAAATTATTCTACTACGGTAACTTTAAGCATATTCGTACGGTGGCGGCGGTGCAATGGCGTGGTAGCGGTATTCACAATGATGTCCCCTTCTTTAACGATGCCATCGTTTTTCAGGATCATGGTTACGTCGTTGATCGTTTCATCGGTAGTGGTGAATTGATCATAGTAGTAGCAGCGTACGCCCCAAACCAGGTTCAAGGTTGCCAACATGTGCATGCGATCCGAGAAAATATAAATTTCGATGGTATTCTTTGGCCGGTAACTAGACACCTTAAAGGCGGTATATCCAGAGCTTGTCATTCCGACAATGGCTTTGGCATTAATGTTTTCTGCAGTATTTACGGCATTCATACAAACTGCATCAGAAAGGAAAGTCCGTGATTTATGAGAAGGAATTGGGCGACGGCTTCCAATGACAAAATCTTTCTCGGCCTCGATGATGATTTTGGTCATGTACTCCACTACCTTAACGGGGTGTCTTCCTGCGGCAGTTTCGCCACTGAGCATTACTGCGTCGGCACCATCTAGCACGGCGTTGGCTACGTCGGTTGCTTCTGCACGAGTTGGTGATGGGTTGGTGATCATGCTTTCCATCATCTGGGTAGCCACAATAACCGGCCGAGCCCGCTGAAGGCATTTTTTGATGATCATTTTTTGGATGCCTGGCACCTTCTCGATGGGCATTTCAATACCCAAGTCGCCCCGCGCCACCATCACTGCATTGGATGCTTTAATGATTTTGTCAATGCGTTCGATGGCTTCTGGCTTCTCAATTTTGGAAATGATTTTAGCCGGGTGGCCTTTTGCATTCAGGATTTCGCGCAATTCTTTTACATCACTGGAGCGACGTACAAAAGAAAGCGCAATCCAATTGACTGGCTGAGTCAGCAAGAAATCAAGATCCTTGAGGTCTTTCTCGGTCAAACAAGGGAGAGAGACTTTGGTATTGGGCAGGTTAACCCCCTTGCGAGAAGAAAGAATTCCGCCATAAATTGTTTTCAGTTTAACTGTGTCTTTTTCGTTGGTTTCCACCACTTCAAAAACCAATTTACCATCGTCTACCAAAACCGTTTCCCCTACTTTTACGTCTTTGGGAAACTCCTGGTAGCTCATGTAAATTTTTTCCATATTGCCTACGCACTTCTCATTCACAAAGGTGATGACATCACCAGGCTTAAGGTCAAGTGCGTTGTTTTCAATTTCGCCCACCCGTAATTTTGGGCCTTGTAAATCGGCAAGCAAACTAACGTGCATTCCGTATTTCTCGTTGATATACGTTACATGATTAATGACTTGCAAATGGTCGTCATGGGTACCATGAGAAAAATTGAGACGGAAAACATTCACACCAGCCTTTGCGAGGTCAAGCAGCGCTTCATAGGAATTGGATGCAGGACCTACAGTGGCTACAATTTTGGTGTTTTTCATTGGGTGAGCAGTAGCTTCCATTTTTGTGTTGAGGGTGTTGGATTAAAATTAAAATTGGTTGATAAGTAACGCAGAAAAATTAACTTCTCGATTTTGGCTTTTGAATAGGAAGTCGAACGGTTCATTTCAAGTAAGCTTCCTATTCAAAAGCCTCTCAAAAAATCGGGTAGTAATTTTTTGCGTCATACTAAGGCGCTTGCACAAAGAAAATTATCTTTTGCAAACTAAGTGTAAATTTTACAATAAACCTCAGTGTAAAAGTACGTTTATATTGGAGAAAACAAAAACTCTTATGGCCACCATTTTGCTTACAGGTGCACGCGCACCCGTTACGCTTGAGCTTTGTCGCGCTTTTGCGCAGCAAGGGCATCGCGTTTTCGTTGCTGACGTATTGTTCTTACCCATAGCACGTTGGAGTTTGTATGCTGCCCAGTACTTCATCATTCCCCCACCTACTCAACGGTTATTGGAATTTGAGCAAGCCTTGAGTAAACTGATTGTAAAGTACCAAATTGAGCACCTGATTCCAACTTGCGAAGAAACCTTTTACGTAAGCAAAATCAAGGATCGTTTGCCTTGTCGAGTCTGGACGAGTGATTTTGATTTAATGATTCAACTGCACAACAAGCATCGTTTTCTGGATTTGGCCAAAGGTTTCTTTCAAATTCCGGCCACACTTTCTTGTACGGAATTTGACGATTGGCCAAACGCAAAAAATTACGTTTTCAAACCCGTTTTCTCTCGTTTTGCCAGCCGAGTCATTATCGGGCAGGATGAAGCGCAATGTCAGGAACCTCGTGAGCATCCTCAAGACTGGATCGCCCAGCAGCGGCTTTACGGGCAAGAAATTTGTGTGTATTCCATCTGGCGAAAAGGGCAATTGGGTGGCTTTGCTGCCTACCAACCAAGATACAGGGTGGGTAAAGGTTCCAGCGTTTTTTTTGAGCCATTTTTTCAACAAGATATTTTTGACGCAGTGCAGAAATTCGGTCAACATTATCAATTTGATGGTCAATTGAGTTTTGATCTGATGCTGTGTCCTGATGGGGTATATGTACTTGAATGCAATCCACGCAGCATTAGCGGTGTGCACTTATTGGGCGATGAATTGGAAGCTTGCTTTTTTTCGGAGCAGACCATCATACAGCGTTCGAAAAAAGCAAAGGCGGTAAAATCAGCATGGCTGCTTACGCAACCCTGGCAACTGTTTTCTCATGCTTATGCGGAGACTGAAGATGTGATTTGGCATCCGAAGGATATGAGGCCCTTTTTACTGCAAGGTTTGAGTCTACTTGAAATGGCGTATTTGGCCATTCGCCACCGCCAAAGTATGCTTGCGGTATCTACCCGCGATATTGAGTTCAATGGAGAATAAGAGGGAGAACAGAAAAATCCAGGATATTTTGGCCATTCATGAACTTGTCTTGCCAGCTTTTCTTAATTTTAACCCGATAAAAAACAAAACATCATGTCATTCGAAGTAGAAGGAAAACTACACAAGATATATCCTGCCGAAAACAAGTCAGGAAGTTTCCAAGCCAGAGAGTTTGTGATCGAGGTAGAAAGTGGCCAATATCCCCAAATGGTGAAATTTCAATTGGTGCAGGATCGCTGTAGCCTGATTGATGATTATGCCGAAGGGGATATGATCAAGGTACATTTTGACTTGCGTGGTCGCGAATGGCAAGGAAAATACTTTACCAACCTGAACGCCTGGCGTTTGGATCGCCCTTCCAAAGCAGAAAAATCTGCTGCTCCAGTTTCATCCGGCGTAGATGAAGGCGAATTTCCTTCCGTTAGCGATGAGCGCATGGGCGGTGGTGGCAGCAGCAGTAGCAAGGACATGGATGATCTGCCTTTCTAAAAGTACGAAGTATGAATATTGAGTGACGAATAATTGCCTCTTTATGGCCTTATTCGTCACTTGCTGTTTTTTCTATAATGCTGCCAAAATCTGCTGCGCGTGATTTTTGGTGTCTACCTTTTCTATCACTTGGGTGATCTCCGCATTTTCATTGATGATAAAGGTACTGCGCAGCACGCCTTCGTAGGTTTTGCCATACATCTGCTTTTCGCCCCAGGCGCCAAAAAGTTTGATTACTTCGTTGTCTTTATCGGCAATCAGGGAAAAAGGAAGGCTGTTTTTCTGAATGAAATTTTGTTGCTTTTTCACCGAATCCGGGCTAACGCCCAGAAGGGCATAGCCTTGGGCTTTCAGGTCGGCATATCCATCGCGTAAACTGCAATTTTCGACCGTACAGCTGGGCGTACCTGAAGCAGGGTAGATGAATAAGATCAGTTTTTGGCCTCGAAAATCTTGCAGAGAAACGGTTTCTCCAGTTTGAATAGTGGCCGTAAAATCCGGTACATGGTCTCCAGCTTTCAACATGTGTTTCTAGTTTTTGATTGTTGGTCAAAACGGAAACAAAAAAACCTGCCTCCGGTTCACCAATTTACCTGCTGAAGTTTTTCTCCCAAATCCGTTTGTTTCCCAACCCATCCCATACCTCCAGGTGAAAAACATGTGCACCCGGTGCAACCCGCTGGTCAAAGCGGTAGGTGATGCGGTCGTATTTTTCATCGTAATCCATTAGTATCCACTGCCCATCTATCTGCGCCCGATAACTCAATCCGGGCATACTTCCTGCCGCTCCGAAATTGTCGCGAATGCGAAAGGATACCGCATTCACTTTGCTCAAAACCGGAGTGAAGCGTTCAGGCGTGATTGTGGGCGGAACCGTATCCACTTTGATGCAAAATTCGCCAAAAGTGCGCACTTCTGCTTTCAACATGCCGTCTTGCCACTTGCCTCCATAATTGGTGACACGGCCACTGGCATTGCAGTATGCTACGAATGCTTTAGGGCGCAAGGAATCTGGCAAATTGACAGGTTTCAATGCCATCGTGTAAAATAGGTGGACTGGAATCCGCGCGTTATGTAGGGTATGCACTTTAGAAAAAACATTTGCCGATCGCTCGGGAACTACACTGTACTGCATAAAGCAATCTTCGTAAAAAGTACCCCCCTGAAAATTAATTTTGATGTCGTTGTTGTTGATGATACTGGGCTGGTTGTAAGGCAAGAGGTAATTGTATTGTCTGGCGGGAGCACTGATTAACGCCGTATCCAGCTTGACCCAAAACTGGGTACGCGCTGCATTTCCTGCGGCATCTTTGATCAGGATGTTGACTTTGCGGGTTTGTTTTTCGGCAATGTTGATTCTACCACTTTCTTGTACTTGTGAGTACATGGCCAAAGCATTGCCCGGCAACAAAAAGCATCGGTGGAAATAAGAATTGCGCGAAACCCGCTCTTCGTAATCCACATGTGCATTGATGTAGCGGGTTTCCGTAAAATCTAGTTTTTCAACCGCAAAGTGGTACACCCGCCGGTCGTCTACAAACATTTCTAAGCTGTAGATGCCATTGGAGTTGCTGACGCCATCCATGTAGTCATAAGCCTTGATGGCCAATCCCAATTGTTTGGTTTTAACTTTGAAGGTATCGCCGGTTACGCCATATTGTCCGTTTTTGAGCAACAAGGGTACACGGCGCGTTTCGGCCAGTTGCTGGGTTTCGGTGATCTGGTAGAGTTTGAGTTCGTGTACTCTTGGTGGGGTATTGTCTATTACCGGAAGTCCAAACAACAATGGGTTGATGGAGCGGTCGGTGGCGGTTTCCCGAATTTCGAAGTGGAGGTGTGGCCCGAAGGAATGCCCGGTATTGCCCATTTTGGCAATGTTTTGGCCCTTTTTTACGGGAAAACGACCTGGCTCGGGGTAGAGCTCTACACCAAACTGTTGTGCTGCGTATTGTTTTTCTTCGATATAACGCGCCAACTCAGGGGCAAAACCACTTAAGTGTGCATACAGGGTGGTGTACCCATTGGGATGCCGCAAGTACATAACATTGCCGTAGCCACCAGGATTGATCTTGATGCAGTACACTTCACCATCGCCAGCAGCATTAATGGGGTAGCCCAAGCCTCCTTTGATGTCGATGCCCGAATGAAAGTGATCGGGGCGCAGCTCGCCAAAAGTACCGGAAAGACGCAAACCTCCGTTGACGGGTGGTGCAAAAAAATCTTTAGGGTAGGTGTCTTCAGCACTAGGGAGTACGAAAGCCAATAACAAAACCGGGAGCAAAAGCGAGAGCAGTCGAAGTAGCATAGCAGTTCGTGGTAATTTAAGCACAAAAAAAATCATTGCATCATTCAGGTTTGGGGAGTGGAAAATGTGAGATTTTCACACATTGCAGAGTTGATGGAGCTAAAATAGTTTATTCTGAGAGAAGTTGCGCCCAAGAGCCTGTTAAAGTCTCTACATTTTTATTGTCGTCGAGGTATTGTAAGAATTTTTCCCGGCTAATGGGTCTTGCACCAAGACTTCCCAAATGCTGCGTTTGCTGCTGACAATCAATCAAGGTGAAACCTTTTTCTTTTAATTTTTGCACCAAAGTGATGAATCCAAACTTGGATGCGTTGCTGGTGCGGGCAAACATTGATTCACCAAAAAATACCTTCCCGAGAGAGATGCCATACAAACCACCCACTAATTCTTCATTTTGCCAAACTTCTACGGAATGTGCATACCCCATTTGATGGACTTCTACATAGGCTTCGATCATGTCTTCGGTAATCCAGGTTTCACCGGATTGCCCGGTTCGGTTGGATTGTTGACAATTGCGCATGGTGCGTTCAAAATCCTGGTCAAACGTGACCTCAAATTTTTTTTGGTTGAAATAGGGCCGCATGCTTTTGGCCACAATCAATTCGGAGGGAAACAACACGAAGCGAGGATCTGGCGACCACCACAAAATCGGATCGCCTTCATTAAACCAGGGGAAAATGCCAGACGCATATGCCTGCAACAACCGAGCTGGAGAAAGGTCTCCACCAACAGCCAGAACTCCCTCAGGAGTAGCGAGTTCGGGTGCTGGAAATTCTATAGTATGCTCGTCTAACCAAAAAACAGGCATAATCAAAAATAATTAACATTAAAAAAAGTTTTCCACAAAGTTTTCCACATTTTCATTTTTCAACACTATTCCTAAGCTGATAGTTGAGAAAAAGTACTATAGAAAGTAACAATAATGCTCCCGCCTGGTGGAAAACACCTAAGCCGATGGGCACAGTTCCTTTACAGTACAAAAGTGTAAAAATTCCCAACAAAACCTGTATAAAAATCATCACCGGAAGCAAGGGAAGTACAGTGCGAAAAATACTTTTTGATGCTTGTGTCATACCTTTGTAAAAATACCATAACACAATGATTGTCAGTATATATGCGAGGGTTCTATGCAGGATTTGAACGAGGGCTGACATAAACGGACCGCGGTCGTACTCCATGAAATTGAGGCTGTTCCATTCACTTCCTTTTAACACTACAGATGGAATCCATTCCCCATTCATTTGGGGCCAGGTAGGGAAAAAAAGACCTGCTTTCATGCCTGACATAATGCCTCCCAATACAATTTGTATGGCCAATAAGATGCCTATGTACAATCCCCATTTTTTCAACAAGGAAATGTGGATAACTTGTGGATAATGTGAAAAAGTTGTGAATAATGTCCACAATAAGGTACTGTACACTGCCAATGCGATAGACAAGTGGAGTGTAAGCTTATAGGCATTCACCCATGGCCGATTGACCAATCCACTGGCCACCATGATCCATCCAAAAGATGCGGCCAGAGCAGCTAAGAGTACAACTACCCCCAATCGACGCAACAATGGTTTGTCAATCCATCCCCTGAAATAAAAAAACAAGAAGGGAATCAAAAAAACAAAACCCATGGTGCGCGCCCAAAGTCGATGAAAATACTCCCAAAAAAAGATGAACTTGAATTCCTTCATGCTCATCCCTTCATTGATTTTTTGGTACTGGGGCGTCTTTTTGTATTCCGCAAAAGCTGCGTCCCATTGTAAAGCATTGAGTGGCGGGATTGTTCCGGTGGCAATCTCCCACTTGGTAATGGACAATCCTGAACCCGTCAACCGGGTAACGCCCCCGATCACAACCTGCATAAAAACCATAAAAACACCCACAAACAACCAAATCTTAATTGCGTTGGGATAAGCGAAACCTTTCGTATTTTCTGAAGTAAGCGTTGATGACATTCCATTGTGATTTTTAACTGGGACAAATATAGTCGCTTTTTTTTTCTAAAATTTTCAGTCGAAGTTCTCTATGATTAATAATAATGAATTTAAATTAAATAATAAATCAAGTTCATCATCAGCAGTGTTGGTATGTGGAGAAAAAAATAAGTTAACTCCAGGTTAATTAACGGTTAACCATTTCCGAATGGGTTATGCACAACAAACCAACAGGTCGAATCCAATGAAATAAAGCATTCTTCGATTTTATACACATCTTGCCTTTTACTCATTAACAGAATAACTTTATTTTTAGAAGCAGTGTTTGAATCGTTGGTAGAGGTGTAGTTTATAGCAGACAACTGCGACAAAACACTGTAGAGAATGGGGATAACTTTATTCTCAGCTCTGGAATGTGAATAGGTGTGTATAACCAGGGCCTATACTGACGCTTATCCACGAATGGGTAGTGGATAACTTCTCGTGTTAATTGAATGTAAACCAGTGATTTAATCAAACCTTGGGAAATGGCCTTGTGGAAAACTTTTCTCATTTATTTTTCCACAGTCCATTTTTACCAAAACAGCAATTTTTCATTAAAACTGTAAAAAATGTGCGGACGGTATTCTTTTTCCACAACCAAGGCTAAAATAAAGGTACAATTGGACGTACAGCTTGAATCTGGTACTGAACTTATCCACAATTACAACATTGCACCAACCCAGCAGGCCTATGTAATCAGTGACTTGGCGCCGGGTATTTTGCAACGGTTTCAGTGGGGACTGATTCCGTCCTGGTCTAAAGATCCCAAAATGGGCAGCAAATTGATCAACGCCCGTGCCGAAACGGTACTGGAAAAACCGTCATTTCGGCTGCCCATTCGCCAACAGCGTTGTTTGGTAGTAGCAGATAGTTTTTATGAATGGCAGAAAGAAGGGCGGGCGAAGACCCCGTTTCGCATTTTTCCCAGCAACGGTCAATTGTTGGTGATGGGCGGAATTTGGGATACCTGGCAAGGGGATGGAAAAGTTATCCACAGTTTTTCGATCATCACTACTGCTCCCAATCAGGAGATGAGACCGATCCATGACCGGATGCCATTGGTGTTGCCAAACAGAGATTCACAAAAAAGTTGGTTGGAAGAAAGGAACCCGGCAGCAATAGCGGAGTTGTTGCACACACCCGAAGATTGGATTCTGGATATGTACCCGGTTTCAACTGCGGTGAATTCGGTGCGAAACAATGGAGAGGAGTTGCATGATACTATACGATAAATTAAAATGGGATGTCATAATTTAAAAGTTCATTATAATTTTCTTGTAGAAACTTTACTCCCTGCAAAAAACTATTACCTAAAGAAGTATTTATCTCTTTAAGCTCTTTAGTGGATAAATACACATGGTACGGTTTTTTAACAGAGAATATGTTGTGGATATGATTTACGAAAATTAAACCGTCACTTAGCTCTGTTTTTGATACTTCTAAGTAATCTGGATTGCAGGCAAATACATTTTTATCTTCATTGAATTTGTCAAATAATGGAGATAGTTCATGATCTGGGTCACTTATTCTCGGCCTGATGGTCATAATGTATCCTAGTAGCTCAAAAGTGAAAATTAGCGACCAGTTTATACTAAAAGGTGTTTCTTGATTTTTAAAATAGAGAAAATTATATTGAATTATGACTTGTTCCAGCGGATCTAATTCGTCAAACCCAAAAGGAACATTATTTATAGAATCAGCATAATTAATGACTTGACCTTTTGAGGTAGAATAAAATATATGAATTGTATTCTCTATAAAAAAGGGAGAGAATTTACGGAATACAGCTTCGCATTCGTGTGCTAGTGGTAGCATTAAGTTGTTCTTTACACTAACTAAAGTGTCACTGCTTTTTCTTTTTTCAAGAGTTCCTCCGTTAGTTTCCATTTCCCTCTTCAACAACGCCAACTCTTTATCCAGATCATCTGGTTCTTCCAGGCTTTCTCCCTTTGCTCCTTTCACGTACAATTCCATTGAGTGTACCAAAGCCTCACCAATCAGCTCAAAGAATGGAAGATATTCTCCAGCATCTGCCTGACTCAGAGCATAATAATAAGCTTCCCGACTTGCTTTTTCCTGACGAATGATTACTGGAGGAAAGCCAGCTTTCATCAACAGTAGATTCATCATCAAACGAGCCATGCGGCCATTTCCATCATCAAAAGGGTGAATGGCGGTTAAGCGGTAGTGGAAGTAGGCTGCCAGAATAAATGGATTTACCTGAGGATTGGCTTTGTTTTGGCGATACGTTTCCATCAACTCGCCCATCAAAATGGGGGTCTCTTCAGGAGTGGCGTAATAGTGAATTTCACCAGTTTGGGTCAGAACGTGGTTGGAGCTGGTTTTGTACACACCAATCTGGATGCGTTTTTTTGCTGGTATGCCTTCATTGGTTTGGGTATCTACTTCATAAGGTTCAACCAAAATGACTTTGTGCAAACTCCGAATGTCACTCTCTGTAATTTCATTTTCGTCCTTGATCATTTGGTACAAAAAATTGATCGCTTCGTTGTGTCCCCTAATGTCCAAGTGATCTTTGAGTGGTTTACCTTTTGCCGTGAGGCCATGCATCAAAAAGGCGCGGGTTTCGCCATACGTCAGACTGTTTCCTTCGATAGCGTTGGAGTGGTAGTTCCAATCAAGGCGGTATTTCTGAAAAATGCGTTGTTCTTGTTCGGGTGAAATGGGGCGTAAAGATTCAATCTGCTGGTGCAAAAAATTAATCTGTTCAATGATTGGCAACGTTGAATAAGCTTCTAAGTTTATCATCCCATTTCTTTTTCTAATGTAGCAACTATTTAACAAGTATAAAAATACGACTTTTTAAACATTTGTTTTCCAAAGTTTCTTTTTTCTTTTTCTTAAAACGAAAACCCCTGAAACAAACAATGTTTCAGGGGTTCGTGCTAAAAGTATTTCAAAAAGGCAATTACCGCATATCCGCGATCGCCTCCAATTTTTGTACATATGCACCCGCCTCCAATTTCTGCTTGATGTCTTTGAAGGCAACAAGGGTAAGGTCAACGTCCTCATCGGTGTGTGCAGCAGTAGGAATCAAACGCAAGAGGATCATGCCTTTAGGGATCATCGGAAACATCACTACGGAGCAGAAGATGTTGTGGTTCTCGCGAAGGTCTTTCACCAGGTTACCAGTTTCATCCACCGAGCATTTGAGGTATACCGGAGTTACGCAACTGTTGGTGGTACCGAGGTCGTGACCCATTTCGCGCAGTCCACCTTGCAGGCGGTTTACGATGTGCCAAAGTTGCTCACGCAGCTCAGGCTTGGTACGCAGCAATTCCAAACGCTTCAATCCACCAATTACCAGTGGCATGGGCAGTGACTTGGCAAAAATCTGCGAACGCATGTTGTAACGTAGGTAATCGATGATATCCCGCTCGCCAGCCACGAAGCCACCGATGGAAGCCATCGATTTGGCAAAAGTACTGAAGTATAAATCAACGGCATCGGTTACCCCTTGAGCTTCAACAGCCCCTGCGCCAGTTTTGCCAAGCATTCCAAAACCGTGGGCGTCATCTACGAAGAAACGGAAATCGTAATGAGCTTTCATGGATGCAATCTCTTTCAGGATACCCTGGTTGCCGCGCATACCAAAAACCCCTTCTGAAATTACCAGGATACCGCCGCCGGTTTCTTTGACATGCTCGTTGGCACGTTCGAGTTGTTTTTTGAAACTCTCGAAATCATTGTGCTCGAAAGGAAAACGCTTGCCGATGTGCAGACGCACGCCATCGTAGATACAACCGTGGCTGTCTTTGTCGTATACTACTGCATCGTGACGGCTCAGTACAGAATCGATGATGGACACCACCGCCTGATAGCCAAAGTTGATCAACAAACCACGCTCTTTGCCTACAAATACAGCCAGCTCTTGTTCCAACTGTTCGTGGTAAGGTGATTCACCAGACATGATCCGGGCGCCCATTGGGTAAGCCATGCCCCATTCGGCAGCAGCATTGGCATCGGTTTCGCGCACCTCGGGGTGGTTGGCCAATCCCAGGTAATTGTTCAAGCTCCATACAATGCGCTCCTTACCCTGGAACATCATGCGACTACCGATTTCTCCCGAAAGTTTTGGGAATGCGTAGTAACCATGAGCCAATGCGGCATATTGTCCTAAAGGACCGCGGTTGTCTAGTATTTTTTGAAAAAGATCCGCCATTACAAGTTTGTTTTTAATTTGGTTTGAACCCTGATTGTGAATTCAGTGGGCAAAGATATATACTTTATCGCTTTTTGCTAACATTCGAACAAAAGTCATTCTGTACCAATTAATCAGCTAAAAACGAAATCCAAAGAATCAAAATTGAACTGGGCCCGTACCAACCCGATCCGCAATGATTTTTCCATCTTCACAAAGCGGCTTCAATTCGCTTTGGATAAATGGAGCAACCTGTGCCGCAATCTCAGTGGGGTAAAGCAAATGCAAATTGGGGCCAGCATCCAGCGTGAAGTAAAGCGGCAATTGGGTGTCCGCACGGTATTGCCTGATTTTTTCGATCATGGCCAAGGAGTTTGGTTTCATCAGCAAGTAGGGTGGTTGCGAACTCATCATCAAGGCATGCAGGGTGAGTGCTTCCAATTCTGCGATTTGACCAAAACCATGCAAATCTCCTGTTTTTAAAATATCGATCAATTGGTCAAGATTGCTGGATGCTTGCTGGTATCGAGCAGGAGCATATGGGTTGCCTTCCATAAGTTGGTGTCCAGCCCGGCTGGACACACTCTTTTCTCCTTTGCTCACAATGAGGATGTCATCGTGAAAGGTATGGAATACGGGATGCACCCAATCTGCACAAGGGCTTCCCCAAAGTTCACTGCTCCCGGGTTGTTTTTCGATTTCGCCCCAAGATCCCATAATCGGATACAATGAGCGGCATGCGCTACCCGAACCAAGGCGGGCCAGGAATGAAGCCTTGCGGTAAAATTCCACAGGCGTGTTGAGTGTACCAAACAGGTCTTGCTCCATGCTGCACAAACACAAAGCCAATGCACTCATGCTGGAGGCCGACGAGGCAATGCCCGCACTGTGGGGAAATGAATTGGCAGAGTGAATGGTCAAATGGAACTGGGTCAAAAAAGGTAGAATTTCTTCGACGGCCAATGCGCTGAGAAACTTGACAATTTTTTGTGCAAAAGCGGGTTGCGGCTGACCTTCAAAGAAAAAATCCAAAGAGATCTCCTCTCCAATTGTTTCACGTGGAACATAACTGAGTTCGGTTTCGGTATAAGCAGCTTGCAGGGTAAAACTGATCGAAGGGTTGCGGGGCAGTTGCTGACCGTACTTGCCCCAATATTTGACTATGGCAATATTGGACGGACTCTGCCAATGGATGTCGCCCGAAAAAGCATAGCCCGCAGCCATGCGCAATAGCGGATTGCGGTAGTGGTTTTGCATTGTTGAAGAATTGGTAGGAAGTAGAACACCGGGTGATGGAGAGTGTTCACCTCGTGGCGTAAAGTTAGGGAAAAAACTTTTGGCTTGACTATTCTATTCAGGGGAAAGGAGCTTTTATAAAAAAGGTAGCAAGTTGAATTAAAAATATTCTCGTATTTTTAATTCAACTTGCTGATTATAAGTTAATTAGACCCATTGGCCTTCGCCTGAATCTTTTTCGCTTTTTGCATTGGATTGTCTCCGGTTTCTACCGTCTGTCTTGGTCCCAAATTTGATCCTTTGAACAATTCAAAACGGCTCTGCTGTGACTTAGGGGGAAAGAAATTGTTTTCCATATCCACATCGGCGGTTTCGAGGTAAGGATCAAGAGTGATTTGAGTGGCCTCCTTTTCAGTGACAAAAACCTTGCTGACTTCCTCGTTGTTGAGTCGCCAAATTTCGGCAGGGATGCGGTACTCTTTGGAAGTGCCGTCCGCAAAATCAAAACGCAAAATCAAGGGCATCACTAAGCCGCCTTTGTTTTTGAATTTGATTTCATAGAAATTTTTGTTGGTTCCCAAAATTTTCTTTTCCTCATCGCTCAATCCATTCAGGTATTTTTGGTAGTCCTCTTTGTCCAGAATGGTTACTTGCAACGGGTCATAGCTGTAGTAAAAATCCCGGATGCTGGGATCCAATTCTTCCTGCGTTTTGGCGATCTCTTTTTCGTTGCGAATGCTGGTGATGTTTCGCGGTTGTTTTTCTTGTTCCTTGCGCACCAAGGTTTTTTCTACATCCGGATTTTTGCTGTCTGGGCGAAACCATTTTACATCTTCCAGCGCGATGTCTACATTGTCGCAAGTGTAAAACCAGCCGTTCCAAAACCAGTCCAAATCAATACCACTGGCATCTTCCATGGTGCGGAAAAAATCAGAAGGTGCGGGATGTTTGAACTTCCAACGGTTGGCGTACATTTTGAAAGCATGATCAAATAGCTCACGGCCCATCACAGTTTCACGCAAAATATTCAGTGCAGCAGCAGGTTTACCGTAAGCGTTGTTGCCCAATTGAGAAACTTGCTCTGAGTTGGTCATGATGGGCTCTAGCATTTTTTTGTCCATCTTCATGTAAGGCACAATGCTGTTGGCGAAACCACGGCGTGATGGATAATCCCGTTCCCATTGTTGTTCGGCCAGAAACTGCAAAAAAGAGTTCAAACCTTCGTCCATCCAGGTCCATTGGCGCTCGTCGGAATTGACGATCATGGGGAAGTAATTGTGGCCAACTTCGTGGATGATTACCCCAATGGTGCCGTATTTGGTTCTTTCGGAATAAGTTCCATCTTTTTCTACCCGACCATTGTTAAAGCAAATCATCGGATATTCCATGCCATTGGCCGCTTCTACAGAAATGGCCACAGGGTAAGGATAATCAAAAGTGTAGTGGGAATACCACTTGAGGGTATGGGCAATTGCTTTGGTTGAGAATTGTCCCCATAGTGGATTGGCTTCTTTGGGATAAGCGGACATGGCCAATACGTTGGTACCATTGGATTGCTTTACCGACATGGCATCCCAGATGAATTTGCGTGAAGAAGCAAAGGCAAAGTCCCGAACATTGTCGGCCTTGAAGCGCCAGGTCTTCTCTCCTTTTCCCTTTTCTTTTTCATTTTCGCGGGCTTCATCTTCGGTTACAATCACTACTGGAGTAGTGTATTCTGTTTTGGCTTTTTCAAAACGCGCCATTTGTTCCTTGCTCAGAATGTCTTTGGTATTTTGGAGGGTGCCTGTGGCTACTACGATGTGGTCATCGGGTACGGTTAGGCTCACGTCGTAATTGCCGAAAACGAGGGTGAATTCGCCTGCGCCAAGGAATTGCTTGTTTTGCCAGCCCTCAATATCGTCGTATACACACATCCGTGGAAAAAACTGGGCGATGGAATACAGGTAGTTTTTGTCATCTGGAAAATACTCGCATCCTGAACGACCACCCAATTTGAGTCGGTCTACGATGTTGAACCACCATTTGATCTTGAAGGAATACTTTCCTCCTGGCGCAATTGCCGTTGGGAGATCGATGCGCATCATGGTTTTTACCACGGTATATTTTAAGTCTTTTCCGGCGGCATCTTTCACAAATTCAATTTTATCTCCTCCATCAAAAGTGGGGGTGAAGCCATCCAGTTGCCGCAAAGTCATACGCTCAGACATGGTACTTGGGCGAGTGGAATAAGTATCGGATTCATCGTCGAAATGGTTTTGATCCAACTGAATCCACAAATATTCCAGTACATCTGGGGAGTTGTTGGTGTAAGTAATGGTCTCTTCTCCGTAGATTCTTTGCTTGTCATCGTCGAGTCGGATGTTCATGACGTAGTCGGCCTGCTGCTGATAATAGCGATGACCTGGGCCACCAGCACCATTGCGGTACACGTTGGGAGTAGGCAATTCTTGGTAGAGTTGCTTGAATTTGTCCTTCTTGTCCGGTGTTTGTTGCCCAAATATTGGAACAACACACCAGGCCAACGCCAAAAACAGTAGCGCGATTTTGGTAGTATTTGGTTTCATTGAGTGGATGAGTTATTGTGAATGAAAATTTTATCGTGCTTAAATATACAAAAGACTGAGGTTTTTGGGAAAGGATGTTGCTAAAGAGATGAAATTGGTAGATGGATAACGAAGGGTAGGGTGGATGTTCCACGTGGAACATCTCTCTCTTAGGAAAAAAGGGAAGAACAAACGAACATGGGTAAAACAAAGAAGGGGGATGTTCCACGTGGAACATCCCCCTTCTCAATTGTCTCAGAAAATTGAACCTCTTATCTCCCCATCAACCACCCCTTCAGCGCCCCATACTCCGCCTCCAGGAAATCCGCCTTTTTTTCTCGATCCGTCAATTCCGCCAGCCGTTCTGGAACCTCAATTTGACGCCCCAAAATTCTTTCCACATCATCCAAAAACTTGGCTGGATGGGCAGTTTCCAATATTACACCCCGTGTATTGGGATGCTTTTCTTGATACGCTTCCAGTGCCAAATACCCCACAGCCCCATGTGGATCCAGCGTATAGTTGTACTTTTGATCAACCAACTGCATGGCTTCTGCCGTTTTTGCATCATTAAAAGCATATCCACTGATTTGGTCTTTGAGATTGTTCCACGTGGAACATTCATCTTGTCCTAAATAGAGATCGAGCATTCGCGCAAAATTGGAAGGATTTCCTACGTCCATGGCATTCGAAAGGGTCGGCACGGAAGGACGCGATTGGTATTTTCCACTAGCAATATACTCCGGAACCACGTCATTGGCATTGGTTGCGGCAATGAAATGATGTATAGGCAAGCCCATTTTGGTGGCCAACAGTCCAGCCGTAATGTTCCCAAAATTGCCACTGGGAACACAAAAAACTACTGGATCGGCCGCTTTTGGCAATTGCTTGAAAGCTTCAAAATAGTAAAAAGACTGAGGAATTAGCCGGGCAATATTGATGGAATTGGCCGAACTCAATCTGATTTTCTGCGTTAGCTCCTTGTCCAAAAAAGCCTGTTTGACCATGGCCTGGCAATCATCAAAAGTACCATTGATCTCAAGTGCACTGATGTTGTGTCCCAGGGTAGTTAATTGCTTTTCCTGGAGCATACTCACTTTGCCACTGGGGTACAAAATAACCACCCGAATGCCGGGCGTTTTGTAAAATCCAGCCGCAACAGCTCCTCCGGTATCTCCTGATGTGGCCACCAAAATGGTCAATTCTTTGTCTGCACCTTGGTTGAAATAGCTCATCAATTGCGCCATAAACCGCGCTCCGAAATCTTTGAATGCCAAAGAAGGGCCATGAAAAAGCTCAAGGATAAATTTTTGCTCATCTAGTTTGACTATGGGCGCGGGGAAATCGATGGAGTTGGCCAGGATTTTTTGCAAGTCTGCATCAGGAATAGTCGTCCCAAACAAGGTTGAACAAACCTCATAAGCAATTTCTAGAAAACTATAATTGGCCAGATTTTGAATAAACTCAGGACTCAGTGAAGGAATATGCTCGGGCATGTACAAGCCATTGTCGTCCGGCAATCCTTTCATGACCGCCTCCTGTAAACTGGCTTGGTTTTTCTTGTTTTTGGTGCTGTACAAAAGCATAGCAAAATATTTTTTAGCGTTCAGATTGAACTTCCAGGATTATAATCGAATGGCGCCTTTTTCATTGATGGCAGAGACAAACAACTGGCAATTGATGTTTTCTTCGCGGTAAATTTTTTCCATTGCTGCGCCTACATTTTCAGCAGTTGTGAGGCTAGAACTAAGGGCAAAAATAGAGGGCCCTGCACCGGATATGCTGCAACCCAACGCACCTGCATTTAAAGCCGCGGCTTTGGTGGCATAAAAATGTGGGATCAACTGCGCCCGCTGTGGCTCAATGATCACATCGTGCAAAGATCTGGAAAGCAAATCAAAATCACTGTTGTACAAACCAACTATGAATCCGGCTAAGTTTCCACACTGTTCAATGGTGGCACTCAGTGGGACTTCTTTTTTTAGAATTGCCCTGGCTTCGCGGGTGAGAACTTCTACTTCGGGATAAATTACACTTGCATACAGTCCGGCAGGAACAGGTAAATTGTGTACATCCAAATCACGATTGCTCCGAATGAGCACTATACCGCCAAATAGGGAAGGGGCTACATTGTCGGCATGGTAAGCGCCATCCGCCAATTGCTCGCCTAAAACTGCAAAATGAAGAATTTCGTGCTTGCTCAATCTGCCACCCAAAAGCTCGTTGACAGCCATTACCCCTCCTACCGCACTGGCAGCGCTGGAACCCAAGCCGCTGCCAAAAGGCATTTTCTTGTGGATTTCCATGTCGATGCCCCATTCGTTTTCGCCCAGGTGTTCGAGCAATTTAAAGGCAGAAAAACTGGCAGTATTCTTTTGTGGATCCATTGACAGTTTGCCACCATCTCCGGTAATGCGCGTGATCCGTAGTCCAGGTTTATCCGAAAATTTGGCGACGATTTCGTCACCTGGTTTGTCTATTGCAAAACCGAGTATATCAAATCCAACTGCCACATTTGCTACAGAGGCAGGAGCAAAAACGCTTACGGAATTCATGTTTCGTTTGGGTTTTATGGGAGAATTCAGGGGTAAAACATAAATTTGAATCACCCCTAAATTTACCTTAATTTAAATAGTTGCCAATGCGAATGATTTCTGAAAAGATTCCAGCCGCAGTTACTTCTGCACCTGCGCCGGGACCACGTACTACCAGCGGTCGGTCTTTGTAGCGTTCGCTGGTAAACACAATCATGTTGTCGCTGCCGCTGAGTTGATAAAATGGATGAGATGCATCTACACTTTGTAGTCCAATGCTGGCCACTCCATTTTCCAAAGACGCCACCATGCGCAGTACTTTTCCAGCTACTGAAGCTGCTTCAACCAATTTATTGAAATAGAAATCAGCTTGTTTTAATTCGCTGAAAAACTCCTCTACTGTCGGTGCATTCCGACATGCATCGGGCAGTACGGCCTGAATTTGTACATTATCGGCTTCAAGTGGCAAGCCTGTTTCCCGAGCCAGGATGATCAATTTCCGGCGTACATCAATGCCATTGAGATCAACGCGTGGATCGGGTTCGGTGAAACCTAGTCTTTGTGCTTCTTCTACAATGGCGCTAAACGACACACCTGGCTTAAACGTATTGAAGATAAAAGAGAGTGAACCAGACAAAACGGCCTCGATTTTGAGAATCTGGTCACCACTGATGATCAGGTCATTCAGGGTAGAAATCACGGGCAAGCCAGCACCAACATTGGTTTCATACAAAAATAAAATTCCGCGTTTCTTCGCCGTTTTCTTCAACTTCAAGTATTGCGCGTAAGCGGAGGAAGTGGCAATTTTATTGGGGGTGGAAATAGAGATGCTCGCATCCAGAATTTCATCGTAGTGTTCAGCAATTTTTTCGTTGGCGGTATTATCCACAAAAATTGAACTGCTGAGGTTCATCGATTTCATTTTTTCAACGTAGTTGTCGATCTTCATTACCTCCACCGATTCGGACAAGTTCTCGCGCCAATTGTCCAGATCGATTCCATTGTCATTGAACAGCATCTTTTTGCTATTGGCCAAACCAACTACTTTAACCTCAAGGCTGTGTTCTTTTTTCAAAAAATCTGCTTGCGCCTTGATTTGTTTCAGTAAGGTGCCTCCAATCAGTCCCACTCCCACCATGAAGAGATTGACTACCGATGTGTCGGACAAAAAGAATGCTTCGTGAAGGGCATTCAGGGCTTTCGACTCGTCGGCTCGATTGATTACTACAGAGATGTTCAATTCGGAAGAGCCTTGCGCGATGGCCACCACGTTGATCCCGTTTTGTCCCAAAGCTTGAAACAAGCGACCCGAGATACCTGGCAAGTAGCGCATGTGTTCTCCGATGATGGCTACCACCGACAGTTCAGCTTCCATCCGCACGGAATCTACCAGCCCCGATTGGATCTCGTATTCAAATTCTTTTTCTACTTGCTTGCGTGCCTTGATGGCTTTATCCGGCTGTATTGCAAAACTGATCGAATGTTCAGAAGAACCTTGGGTGATCAAAATGACGTTGATACCCGCACTGGCCAAAGACCCGAATAAGCGCGCCGCGATTCCGGGTACCCCAAACAGGCCACTGCCTTGCAAGGTGAGCAATGAAATATTTCCAATGGAGGATATCCCTTTTACCGGGGTGCGTGATTCGTCTTCTTTGTCCGAAACGAGTGTGCCAGGATGGCTGGGGTTGAAAGTGTTTTTGATCCACATTGGGATCTTCTTGGCCAGCACGGGTTGGATGGTCGGAGGGTAAATTACCTTGGCACCAAAGTGCGACATTTCCATCGCCTCTGCGTAAGTCATCACTGGAATGGAAAACGCTTTTTTTACCCGACGAGGATCTGCGGTCAAAACGCCGTCTACATCTGTCCAGATTTCCAGCAAATCGGCATCCAATCCCGCTGCAATTAATGCTGCAGTGTAATCTGACCCACCTCGACCAAGTGTAGTCGTTAAACCTCCTTTGGCAGCGGCTATGAATCCTGTAACAATCTGAATTACATTGGTTTGCGAATAAAGGCTCTTGATTTTTTCATATGTCAAGGCCAAATCCACCTTTGCATTGCCAAAGTTTTTATCCGTCAGAATAATTTTTCTGGCATCCAGATATGCAGCATTAAGTCCTGCTTGTTGGAGGGCATGGGCTATGATGAATGCAGAGTTGCGCTCGCCAAAGCTGATCACGTAATCCATGGTGCGGGTAGAAGCTTCGCGCACGAGGAATATGCCGTAAAGCAAATTTTTCAAAACCTCGTGGTTGTTTTCCAATCCCTCTAGTACCTCACCCAGATAAGGTTCTTGCAATAAATTTCTTGCTGCATCCAGATGCCTTTTACTAAAAGCCAAAAAATGCTCATAGTAAGATTCATCTCCTTTCGCAGCCAGGCCGCTCATGTTGATCAGGGAATCGGTAACTCCACCAAAAGCAGAAAAAACAACGGTGAAGCGGTCGCCCCGACCAGAGTAATCCTTCAAAATGTCTACAATACCACGAATACGATCAGGAGTGCCCACCGAGGAGCCTCCAAACTTCAGTACTTTCATAACTCAAAGCATTTGCGGTTACAGTTGTATGGTGTCGATTTCTCACACTATTTACACGATAATGTGATGATATTTGGTTGGCAGGCTAAATCATTGGGCAACAAAGGTATAAAAAAGGTGAGTTCTGGCTAAAGAACTAGACTTAAATAAGTCGTTCAAGAAGGAGAAAAAACTGGGACAATACAAAAAAAGGCGGCTCAGAAAGTGAGCCGCCCAAAATTATTACGGTTTACTAGTTGTCGAAAATAAATGCTCTATCACAGATTGAGCGGTATATTCAAGAGATGTGTTTATTGTTGGCCGGGATTCATCATTTTGCCCATGAAAATTGCCTGATTGGTCAGGCGTTCACTGATGATAAAAATGAATGGGCGATTCACCAGAAAGTAGGGATTATTCGGAACTGAGGTTACAATGATTTCAACGGATGTAGCTGCAGCTGCTTTTGTGCCCACCTCATCCACTTCTATGAATGCCTTGTGTTTGACATTAGAAATGGACAATTCCTGGTTGCTGGCTATGCCCGAAAAATCAGCTTTTTTAGGGATGAATGCGGTGGGCATTCCTAGTGACTCCAAACTTGAATTTAGGCTGGCTTCGTATCGTAGCGTGAATCTTGGTAGTGCAAAAAAGACTTCTTGTGTAGTGTAGGCTTTATTCCAATTGTTCCAATTTGTCAATGTAAGCTCGGGCAGCACATCTTTTACAGTATAACCTTCTTTTGGCAAAATCACCGTCATCGAATAGATGGAATCTGCATACGGAAGCTTAACTGCTTGTAATTTTTCGTTGCTAAAATAAGATAATTTTGCCAAAGAGTTGCTATATGACATCATTTTTACAGGTACGCGCTGATTTTTTCCGGTGGTAAACTCATCATTGTACGTTTTCTTGGGGTCGAACTGGTTGCGCCAGGTTCCTTTAAAATAAATGGCGTTGATCAAAAACATAACCGAATTATCGTTGATTTGGTCAACAATCGTGGGGATGAGTTTATTGGTTTTGTCACTCACCCAGGCATTGATGATGTCTTTGGCATCGGATTTGCCAAAATCAAGTGGCTTAACTTCGCTGTTGAAATAAGTGGTGTTGGTGGAAAGGAAGTTTGGATTTACCGTAAAGCCCTGGCGGTACCAAATGGAGTTGGCCAAGGTGAGTTTAACTTTTGGATCCAGGTTCGGAAGTTCTTTTAGCAAAGTTTGATACGATTGGTTGAGTTCATCCAAGTTGATTTTTCCTGCCGTCAGTACTTTGAGCATTTCCTCTTTGGTTTGGCCGTTGGCACCATTGAGGGTCATGCCCAGGGCAGAGCTGATGCTGAGAGGAGAAATGAACAAATTATCCTCAGGCTTCTGTGCGTTGAGTTTTTTGAACATGTCAAAACCAAACTGATTGGTGGCTTCTCCCAACTTGCACACATTGGGATTTTGGTCACAGCTTAAGGTGCTGGTATTTGGGCTTGGGCTGTCGCCACCGTCACATTGAAAAAGACAGGAGGAAAGGCCAAAGCAGAGCAGTAAGAAAAAAAGGTTGCGTTTCATAATCATCAGGTTTATTAAGTTTAGACGCAGGACTCCCCAAAAAGGTTGGCGAAAAGTGCAAAACAAAAGAACCGGCCGTAAGCTTGAGTGTCTTACAGCCGGTATCGAAAGCGACTTTAGATTGCAGGAAAGAATAAATCTTTATGCGAAATAAGAGAAGAATACAACAATAATTAACCCTTTGATGACCACAAAGAAACAGGCGCAAGGTGAATTGAGGATTAAACCCAGGTTAAATTGACTTTAATTAATTTTGAGGTATTCCGTGCAACAATTGCCGTACAATGGGGGTAACCATTTTGGCGCGTTCTGGATCAAATCCATTTAAACTTGCCTTTTTTACGGTGCCTTCGCCTTTGGCGAAAACCAGCAATTCCTGGCGTTCAGGAGGGGTAAATTTGGAAAAGGTTCTCCGCAGCACGGGGAGTGCTTCGCGAAAAACTTCGTAGGGCAAGGTACCCAGCCAGTCATTCAGCATTTGCCACAAGGCTGGGGTGTGAATCAGCAGTTGACCGCTGCCATGCAAAAAACCTTCCAGCCACTCGGCGGCTTCGGTTGCTCCGGCGGCTCTGGAGAGTGCCGCAGATAATTCAGTGCCCGCTTCTTCCGGTTCAAGTTGTTTTTTATCCAACAAAATGCGGGTACATATTCCGGCCAAAAGCGGATGGGTGCCCACCGAACGCATCACCTGGGTCAATGCATCATTCCACAATTCGGTAGCTTCCTTCTCGTTCAAGAGGGCTACGGCGCGATTGCCTTCCAGGAGTAAACTGAAAAACTGGCGGGCAGGTTCTTCATCCAACTGCCGACAAGCGGCGGGCAATCCGATGCACACTCTGGGTAGGAGTTGATCCAATAATTCCCGTACGGCCAGGGCATCGGTTTGGCGGGTGTTACCGTAGCGTAAAATATTTGCCAACGGCGGCAGGGCTTCCAATAGTCCCAATACATCACGGGTTTGCGCACCGAGTTCTTGCAATCGTTTGGTCATAGGCCCAATGGCCGCGGGCAAATCCGCTTTGAGCACTTCTCCAAATCTGCTCAGGAGTAAGGAGAGACTGTCTTCACTTTGTACCAGATGCAAGATGTAGCGCAAAGCTGCTTCTTCAACGGTATTGCCCCACATGCCCATTTCGATCAAGCGGATAATGAACTCCGGTGTCCAATCGTTGAATTGCCACAATTCATGAAATCCGCCTTTGACTTTTCCGCTTACCGCCAGCGGGCTGGCCCAGGGTACGCCAAGAATGAGCAAGCGGTGGAGCAAATGACTCGCCCGCAAATTTCCGGGCGTACGCATGTCCAGTTTTTTAGGCTCGTCCTTTTTGTGCAAGCCTTTGTATTCTTTGCTCAAACTTGCACTCTTGACGCAAGCTTCAAAATCTTCTTGCAAAGGAATGCCACTGACCCCTGCTGGAACATTGCCTTGCACATTGCCTACTACCAACTCCTGATGGATGAGTTTCAACGGAGCGGGATCACCTGCGCCGAAAACCGCCAGTGCAGCTTCTTCCAATTCGCCAATGCCAGTGGTCGCGCGGTGGCGTAGGGCAGCCAGGGCATCGGCCAAACGCACAGCCTCCTGCACATGTGCGGCAGAAGCATCCAGGTGTTTTTCGCGCAACAATTGGGCAACCCGGATCAACCAACGCATCCCATGTTGCTCAGGATGCTGAAATAATAATTCGTACCAGGAGGGCGAAAGTACACCAGCCGCATAGCCAGATTGGAAGGCCAAGCGCTGATAGCTCCAGGGAATCCAGGTGCAGCGGGTTTTTACTTTTTTCAAACCCCGCAAAAGTGCATTGTCGTTTTTTGGGGGATACAGACTTAGGTCATGCAAGGCAGGAGAGTGCCAGGCGCCACAAACAACAGCAATGCGTTGAAAACCTTCTTTTTGTGCCAGCCGCATGGTTTTGCGCATGAACGCCTCGCGCAGGAGGGTTTCGGTACTTTCCAGGCGCAGGCCTTCTTGGCGCAGGGCGGTCATCATTTCCAGAATGGCCTCGAATACGGCATTGTCGTCGCTGTAGGTTTCAAAGGTGTGTTCCCACCAACGCTCGCTGTCGTCGTATCCTGCCAGGGTGGCCAAGTGGTGCATGGGATCGCGGAGCATTTGTCCCATCTCTGGATCGGGGGATTCGCTCAGTTGCAATTGGGGTAACGCACTGGCCGAATCGCGCAAGGCAAAAGTGTGCGCCATCGGCAAATCCATCGCCCGGACAGGAATGCCCTGATTTTGGGCATAATGCAAGGCTTGCCATTCGGGAGAAAAAACAGCGAAGGGTAAAAAACTGGCCTGCTGCAATTGTTGGGGATTGTACAGGAGCAAGGCCGCTGGCGGCTGCAAGTCTTCGTGGCTGATCCACTTCAATGCTGATTCACAATCTTCGGGCAACTCGATCAGCACGACATCAGGCTGCCACTGCTCCAATGCGCGGAGCAAACGTTGGGCGGAGCCGGGGCCGTGGTGACGGATGCCGAAAATTTTGTGCATGACGGTGTGCAGAATTTGGCTGGAAAGATACGGAATAAGGAGAAGCTCGGATAATCTATCTCGTTGAATTTATAAACTATAAAAATTTAAATCCATTTATTTGAAATAAACAGTTTATTTTTCCTCTTTCCGCAAAACCCCGTATCTTCCACTCGGAAACAAAAAGTCGCCATGTCAGATAAGAAACTTTTCCTGCTGGACGGACACGCCCTCGTTTATCGAGCGCATTTCGCCTTCATCACCCGCCCCCTCATCAACTCCAAAGGAGTAAATACCTCTGCCATCAATGGTTTTACCCGTCAGTTGTGGGATTTGATGCGCAATGAAAAACCGACCCATATTGCCGTAGCCTTTGACCCGCATGGACCAACGTTTCGGCACGAGATGTATGAGCCTTACAAAGCCAATCGCGAAGAACAACCCGCCGACATTGGCATTGCCATACCCTGGATCAAAAAAATCATCGAAGCCCTCCACATCCCCATCGTAATGGTGCAGGGATATGAGGCCGACGACGTGATTGGCACCCTGGCCAAACAGGCCGAAACCGAAGGTTACACCGTATACATGGTGACGCCCGACAAAGACTACGGGCAACTGGTTTCCGAAAACATTTTCATGTACAAACCCTCGCGCCAGGGCAATGGCATCGAAATCATGGGGGTCAAGGAAGTGTGCGACAACTGGGGCATCAATCGGGTGGATCAAGTGATCGATTTGCTCGGGCTCATGGGCGACGCAGTGGACAACATACCGGGCATTCCCGGTTTTGGTGAAAAAACTGCGGCCAAATTGCTGGATCGTTTTGATACCATTGAAGGGGTCATCGAAAACGTCCACCAACTCAAAGGCAAAGAAAAAGAACGCGTAGAGCAATATGCCGAGCAGGCCATGCTGTCTAAAACACTGGCCATCATCGATGTCAATGTCCCGATTCAGTTCAATGCGGATCGATACACCATTGATCCCATCAACCGCGAAGAACTGTCGGAAATTTTTAAAGAACTGGAATTCCGCAGCCTGGCCACTCAAATCCTGGGAGAGGGCGATCGCGCCAGTGCTCCTGGCCCTGGTCAGCAAGGGTCTTTGTTTGGGGATACCGAACCTGGGCCTGCTCCTCAAAAAGGAGCCAACTTGCCGGCCCACGCGGTGGCTGAAAAAACCATCGACAATACCCCGCACGAATACCACCTGGTCAACACGCCAGAAGCCATGCAAAAGCTGGTGCTCGAACTTGGGCAACAAAGTGAATTTTGTTTCGACACCGAAACCACCCACTTGGAGCCAACCCAGGCCGAATTGGTGGGCATGTCTTTTGCCTACCAACCGGGCGTAGCCTATTATGTGCCAGTACCCGAAGGCAAGGAAAATGCCCAAGCCATCGTGGAAATATTCAGAGGGGTTTTAGAAAATGACAACATCCTCAAAATTGCCCAAAACCTCAAGTACGATGCCATCGTGTTTAAATGGTACGGAGTAGAAATTCGCGGGGCTTATTTCGATACCATGCTGGCGCATTACCTGCTGGAACCCGAAAAACGCCACGGCATGGATTACCTTGCCGAATCCTACCTGAGCTATTCGCCCATTTCCATCGAAATGTTGATCGGCAAAAAAGGCAAGGATCAGCTCAACATGCGCCAGGTAGCGCTTGAAAAAGTAACCGATTACGCTGCCGAGGACGCCGATGTTACTTTACAACTCAAAAACCTGTTTGCACCCAAACTGGAAGAAGGAGGCGTGCAAGAACTTTTTGATACCATCGAATGCCCCCTGGTAAAGGTGCTGGCTGATCTGGAATACGAGGGCATCCGCATCGACAGCGCATATCTTGATGTTTACTCCAAAGAATTGGAAACTCAGATTCAAACCCTGGAGCAATCCATTTATGAACAGGCTGGAGTAAAATTCAACATCGGTTCGCCAAAACAGGTCGGCGATCTGCTTTTTGAACGATTGAAAATCCCGTACAAAGGGGCAAAAACCAAAACCGGGCAGTATTCCACCGACGAAGACAAGTTGATTGAGCTTGCACCGGAGTTTCCGATTATCCAAACCATTTTGAATTTTCGGGGCTTGAGCAAACTCAAATCAACATACGTAGATGCCCTTCCTAAATTGGTCAATCCACGTACCGGGCGCATTCACTCCTCGTTCAATCAGGCTTTGGCGGCTACGGGCCGCTTGAGTTCGAACAACCCCAACTTGCAAAATATTCCGGTGCGTACACCCGAGGGAGCAAAAGTTCGCCGGGCTTTCGTTCCTCGCGACGATCAGCACACCTTGCTTTCCGCAGATTACTCTCAAATCGAATTGCGCCTTATTGCCGACATCAGCGGAGACATAGCCATGTTGGAAGCTTTTCAAAATGGCCTCGACATTCATACCGCTACTGCCGCCAAGGTGTTCAATGTTCCGTTTGACCAGGTTACCCGGGAGCAGCGTTACCAGGCCAAAACCGTCAACTTCAGTATTCTGTACGGAGCAGGAGCTACCAACCTCTCGCGACAGCTGAGCATCAAACGCACCGAAGCCAAAGATTTGATCGACGCTTATTTTGCTTTGTACAGCGGCTTGAAAGGATACATGGTTGAGGTAGTGGAAGAAGCCCGTAAGAATGGATACGTCACTACCCTGATGGGCCGCCGCCGGTACATCCGCGAAATCAATTCCAAAAGCTCACTCGAACGCAGTAACGCCGAAAGGGTTGCGGTGAATACTCCCGTGCAAGGTTCTGCCGCCGACATGATCAAAGTAGCGATGGTCAACATACATCAAACGCTCTTGGAGCAAGGGCTAAAAACCAAAATGATTTTGCAGGTGCACGACGAATTGGTCTTTGATGTACCCAACGAGGAATTGGAAATTGTGAAACCAATCATTACGGAAAAAATGCGCACGGCATTGCCGAAACTGAAAGTGCCGATTGAAGTAGGATTGGGAACCGGACAAAACTGGCTAGAAGCGCATTAAAATGGAAAAATTAAAATTTAAACTGTTGATCTTGATAAGCTTGTTTGGCTTGCTCAGCAGTTGCCGAACGGGCTGCGGCTGCCCCATGGCGAAAGGAAAAGGAGAAGAAATCTGGACGAGCACAGCGGTGCTCGTCCAGAAAAAATAAGTTGTGATTACATCGCGTTGAGCCTGATTTCGTCGTCGTTGTCGTCAAAGAAACGGTACTTGCCGAGGTGGTAAGCAGAATCCGCTTTGATGTCAATTCTACGGAAGTATTGCTTGTACCATTTCCAGTGAAAGCTGCTGAACCAACCTTTGGTCAGGTAAGCCTGCAAATAAGGGTGTACCACCAATTTGATGCGTGATTTTGGATGCGTGGACTGAATATAAGCCAAATCGCGCTCAATATCAGTCACCATCAAAATCGAAGCATTGGTTTTGCCCGTGCCATTACAGGTTGGGCATACTTCGGTTGTGTCAATTTTTACTTCTGGTCTTACCCGTTGGCGGGTAATTTGCATCAGGCCAAATTTACTCAAGGGCAAAATGGTGTGTTGTGCCCGGTCTTTTTTCATGGCCTGCTTCATCTCCTTCACCAGATCTTTGCGGTATTCGAGGTTGCGCATGTCGATGAAGTCGACGATGATGATGCCGCCGATGTCGCGCAAGCGCAATTGGCGGGCAATTTCTTCAACCGCTTCCATGTTGACCTTCATTACCGCCTCTTCGGCGTTGGTGCTGGACATTTTGTGGCCACTGTTCACATCGACGACGTGCATGGCTTCGGTTGATTCGATCACCAGGTATGCCCCACTGGACATGGTTGCTGTTTTGCCAAAAGAAGCCTGGATCTGCCGGGTAACGCCGTGGGTCTCAAAAATCGGCTTTACACCTTTGTAATGACTCACAATGTTGACCTGATCAGGTGCGATAGAACCCAGATAACTCTTGATGTTGAGGTAAAGTTCTTTGTCGTTGGCTATGATGCGGGTAAAGGAATCGCTCAGCAAATCGCGAAGGATACTGGAGGTTTTGTCCAATTCACTCAACAATTTGGCTGGTCCATCGGTTTTGAACATCGATTTGTACATCTCCTCCCACTTTTCCAGCATATAAGATAGTTCCTCGTGGAGGTCAGCTACCTTTTTGCCTTCTGCAGCAGTACGTACAATCACCCCAAAGTTTTTAGGCTTGATACTCTCGATCAGTACTTTCAGACGCTTGCGCTCTTCGTTGTTGGCAATTTTTTTGGAAACGGCCACCACATCTGTAAATGGAGTGAGTACAAGGTAACGCCCTGGGATGGTGATTTCGCAACTCAGGCGAGGTCCTTTGGTAGAGATGGGCTCTTTGAGTACCTGTACCAAAACGTTTTGGCGCTTGTTGATCACCTGGTCGATCTTGCCATTTTTGTTGATCTCCGGTTCAATATTGAAATTGTCCAAACTGAAAGTATTGGACTGCCCAGAGGATACCTGCTGGGTAAACTTCAACAAAGACCGGAGCTTAGGCCCCAGATCAGTGTAATGTAAAAAGGCATCTTTTTTATGCCCAATGTCTACAAAAGCCGCATTGAGTCCCGGCATCAACCGACGGACTTTGCCTAGAAAGATGTCACCAACTGTAAAATTGTTGTTGGTTTTTTGGTAATGGATTTCTACCAGCTTACCATCTTCCAAAAGTGCAATTTCGACTTCTGTTGGAGTAGAATTAATAATAAGATCTTTTTCCACAGGCTGCCAAATTTAAGGCTGCCCGGATTGTGTAGAGCGTGCGGTGCGAACAAAAAAGAATGAAATAATAAGGCAAGTACCTATGGTCATACGCTTGAGTGGAAATCAAAATAAGAGGAATCTTTTTCTGTTTTGTTGGGGCTGGACAAAGAGACGAAAGTAATACATCAACATTAAAAAGCTCACAACTGCTCTTATTCTAACCGGATCCGTCCAAGCTGGACATAAAATTGGTGATGCCGTACTAAAAGCCTGTTCAAATTTTGAATTGTACAGACTCCAAATGCAACTTTTGAGTTGGCCATAAGCACATAATCCAGATTGCGGGCAACAAGGCCTACAATCTGGATTTTCCGGCAGATGACAAACACGATGGCTGAAAACTAATTAGCCGCAAGGAATGCCTCTCTACAAGTCCCGGAGCCACTTTATAAAAATAAGTAGACCGCTGATGCACGGAAGGTATTGAGTTTAAGAATGGCGCAAATGCTCCGTTTTTAACAAAATACATACCACCGCACATCACTATCTGTTCTTCTTCTTATGACGGTTCTTGCGCAATCTTTTCTTGCGCTTGTGCGTGGCAATCTTATGTCTTTTACGTTTTTTACCGCAAGGCATAGTAAAACCTTTTAAAGGTGAATAAATATATTTCTTTGTGCGCGGTCATACAGTCGTGATAAATCTCGACTCTACTGAGCACATTTTTGCGCAAACGAATCTGCTTTAGCCTGGTTTCCCAGGCCAGTATAAGCGTCTGCTAACAAACAAGCCGCTTCTCTTGAGCCAGGTTCGAGTTGTAAAACCCGTTCCAGGCGTTCAACTGCACGATCCAACTGATTGGTGCGGATGGCCAAGCGCCCCAATTGCAATAAAATTGCCGGATTGTCCGGATTGCTGTTGTTCAATTCCCGGAGCATCAAGACTCCTTTCATGGGGTTGTCTTGAGGCGGATTATCGGTGTACACCAGTGCCAAATTGATTTTATGCGACAACTCGTCAGGATTGATCGAGATGGCATTTTCAAAAGCTTTGGTGGCATGCGATGCCGCGAATTCACGAACAACAGGATCACTAACGCTTTGCAATGCCAAAGAATAAGTGGTGCCGGCGATAGCCCAGCTTTCTTCATCTTTGCGCAATTCTGCAATTTGTTGTGCATAATGGCCAGAAATGACTGCATTGCCCAACCCATACCACTCTCCTGCCAAACGTTTGAGTACGGTGATTTTTGCCGTATCGGTAGTTTGGCGCGCCAATTCCTCTTCCAATGCTTCAACCAGAGCTGCATCATTGACTTTGAGGCTGTCTTTTGCGGCAGGCAAAAGCACATTGATGTCGGTGTTTTGAGCAACCAGCGATCTAGACTTTTCTAGACCTTTCATTTTAGGCGCTTTGGTTTCGCAACCAAAACGGAGTACCAGCAACAGCAATAATGCAGTGCTGATTACAGCATATTGCAACTTTGTCATCAGTGCGGGTTATCATGCGTTTGATTTCCTTAATCACTTAAACTACACAAATTTATGCCAAATATGGCAACTTTGTTGAGTTAATTGACTTAAGGAAAAAGACCCTACTAATCTTCGTCGTCATCGTCACTATCACTGTCTTTAGGCAGCGAATCAACGTTAGACTTTACTTGCTCAACAAACACTTTTGCTGGCTTGAAAGACGGAATAAAGTGTTCTGGGATCTCGATTGCTACATTTTTCTTAATGTGGCGACCGATTTTTTTGGCGCGTCTTTTGATCACAAAACTACCGAAACCGCGAATGTACACGTTCTCCCCTTCGGCCAAAGAACCTTTAACTTCTTTGAAGAAAGTCTCCAACGTTACCAGTACATCAACTTTTGGTACACCTGTCTTCTCAGATATTGCTGCAACTAAATCAGCTTTTCTCATCGGTATATACTTGGTTTATAGTAAGTTATAAATGTTTCTGGCTAATCCAGAAAGCGAGTCGCAAATTTCGTAATTTTCTTCCTTATTTAAAAACTAATGACGCTTTTATTTCTTTAGTTTTCTTTAATTTTCAATTCGTTATCTTTGTCGATCACACACACCGTATACTTTCAACTGTATGTTATTATCAATGACTGGTTATGGTAGAGTAAGCCGAAACTACCGCGACAAAAATATTATTGTCGAAATTCGATCTCTGAACAGCAAATTCACTGACCTTCGGCTTAAAGCGCCCCAGCATTACAAAGAGAAAGAACCAGATATTCGTAAAGTGCTGACTGAGCGATTAGAGCGTGGTAAAATCGATTTTACGCTGGAGATTATTTCCTCTACTGGAGAGGACGGTTTTGCTTTGAATGTGCCTTTGTTCAAGCGGTACATTACCGAACTCCGTCAATTGGGAGAGGAGTTGAAGGTGGAAACCGGAGATCTGATGCTGGCAGTATTGCGATTGCCTAACGTGGTTGCCTCTGCTTCTGACCAGATTGAAGAGCAAGAATGGGAAAATGTATTTTCTTCGATCATGGAAGCCATTGGGCAGTTTGAATCGTTTCGGGCTTCCGAAGGCAAAGTGCTGCAAGAGGAGTTACACAGCCGCATTGTACTGATTCAGGACAATTTGGAAAAAGTAACCCCATTGGAAGGCGAACGGGTTGTACGCATGCGCCAACGTTTGCACCAAAACCTGGAGGATTCTTTGGGCAAGGAAAAAATTGATGAAAACCGCTTTGAACAGGAGATCATCCACTACCTCGAAAAATTGGACATTACTGAGGAAAAAGTACGTCTCGCCCAACATTGCAAATATTTCATTGAAGAACTGACCCAACCGGGTACTCAAAAAGGCCGTAAACTCAGCTTTATCAGCCAGGAAATTGGTCGCGAGATCAACACTCTGGGGGCAAAAGCTTATTCATCCGAAATTCAACGCCTGGTGGTCGTAATGAAGGATGAGCTGGAAAAGATCAAGGAGCAGGTGGCCAATTGTTTGTAACATGAGTAAGCTCATCATATTGACGGCACCATCGGGTGCTGGCAAAACGACTATCGTACGGTATCTCCTGGAGCAGTTGCCAGAATTGGCCTTTTCTATTTCTGCTACGACTCGGGCACGCAGACCAAACGAAGAGGAAGGCGTAGATTACTACTATATAGGTGTAGAGGCATTTCAAGGCTTGATTGCAGAGGAGGCTTTTGCAGAATGGCAGGAAGTATACCCAAACCAGTATTATGGTACTCTGCACAGTGAGATGGAACGAATTTGGCTGGAAGGCAAACACATCGTGTTTGATATCGATGTAAAAGGTGCGGTTAACCTTAAAAAAGCTTATCCTGATCAATCATTGGCTATATTTATCAAACCACCTTCAAAAGAGGCACTATTTGAACGGTTGCGGCAGCGAAATACCGAAACCGAAGAAAGCTTGCGCAAACGGTTGATTAAAGCGGAAGAAGAGCTTACTTTTGAAAATAAATTTGACCATGTATTGGTTAACGACGTACTGGAAGAAGCCTTGGCAGAAGCGCTCCGACTGGTGCGAAAGTTTATCGCCCCTTAAGAGGTACGTTATGGAAAAACTCATCACCAACGGGATCAAAATCTCGGTAGAAACCTTCTACCAACCCAGTTATTCCAACCCGGTTGAAGGAAAATTCATTCATGCCTACCGGATCACCATCGAAAACCTGAGTGATCTTACGGTTCAACTCATGCGCCGCCACTGGATCATTACAGATTCAGATGGCATTGTGCGGGAGGTAGAAGGGGAGGGCATTATTGGTCGCCAGCCTGTACTGGAGCCACACGAGTCGCACCAGTATGTGTCCTGGTGCAACTTGCATACTGGACTGGGGAAAATGGTGGGTGCATACGAAATGCAAAATATTCACACCGGAGAGTTGTTTCAGGTCGATATTCCTGCTTTTCAATTGGTGGCTCCTTTTCAACTGAATTGAAGCAAGGGCGCAAAAAAAAGAAAGCCGGGTGGAGTCAATCCATCCGGCTTTCTTTTTTTCCATCAGAAATGAATCTGATTACTGCTTAGTGATTTTGAGCAGAGGCGCCATTTCAGGATCAGCAACTAATTCTGATCTGCGGTTTGCCGCTTTGCCTTCCTTTGTGCTGTTGTCTGCTTTTGGCATGGTTTCACCACGGCCAACGGTAGCAACCTGAGCTGGGCTAACGCCAGCTTTGATCAACTCACGGCAGATTGCCAATGAACGCTTGGAAGACAATTCCCAGTTGTCTTGGTAAGCACCACCACCACGAACTTTGTCCGTATCGGTGTTGCCTTCTACCAAAATTTTCAACTTTGGATTGCTTTTCAGTGTAGTTGCCAATTGAGCAACTGCATCACGCTGAGTTTTTGACAAGCCAAAAGAACCTGACTTGTAATCCAGTGGTGCACTGCTAATCAAGTACAAACGGCCATCTCTTTCTTCGGCAGTCAAGCCGCTGCTCTTGTAAGCAGAGAAGATTCCGTTCACTTCGTTCTTGATTTTAGTCAATTCAGCCTGACTCATGTCCAATTTCTGCTGAACTGCGCTGATTTGAGCTTTTGTAGCATCAAGATCTTTGCGCAAGTTGGCGATTTCGCCATTCAAGCGTGCTTTTTCAGCTTCCAATTGGGTTTTCAGGTCAGCGTTTTCTTTCTCCAGGTTGGCTACTTTTGTCTGTGTTTCAGCCAAAGCCTTGTCTGCTGCTGCTTTGCTGGCAAGCAGTTCGTCAAACTTTTTCTTGGAAACACAAGATTGCATAGAACCTAGCGCAAGAACAACTACTAGTAAGTTGAGTACTAGACGCATGTTTTTCTGTTTAATTTAAAAATGAATAGTTTCGTAACCATGATGGCGCTCTTGCCATAATAAGCTTTGGAATAGGAACGCGCCGATTCCAGCTTTTATCTTGCAAAACAAGGCATATTTTGTGAATAAAACAAAACTACACCTAAATTTATTAGCAATGAAGGGCTGCTAAAGCTTAAATATGGCTTGGAGTTGCTCCCAAAGACAAAGAAGTGTTCCTTAAAATCGGAATACTCCAAATCAAATCTTAAATTCACCCTGATAAATTGGATCTTATGAACAAGTTTTTTGTCTGCTTCTGCTACTGCATTCTGACTTTGGCCGGATTAACTGCGCAATCAAGGTTGGATACCAATACGTTTATTTTCCGAAACCTTATTCCTTTTAGCGCCACCCATGTTTTAACCGTCCAGCAAAACTGGAATGAGGACAACTTACCCGCAAAATTGTACATGCAGGTTTTGAATGGAACGCAGCCCATACCTGAAAAATTGGTTGATCTCCAAAAAGGCTCCCTCAAATCTACGGTGAAAAGTATTTTTGCCTGGAATGGAAAACTCAACCTGCTTACTTCCTTGTATTATCCCGGGCCAGGACGGAGCAATTTCATCTGGCAACAGTTCGACCCTAACACTTTGAAAGACGAACACAGTCAGATTATCGATGCGGTTGCGACTCCGTACCCTGCTTTGTCCTCTACCTACCTGGGCTACGCCATTTCTCCTGATAGCAGTCGAATCGGGTTTTACAGTTGGATTTATGCGTATTCCAGTGACTCCGTACGCCTTAATATACAGGTGTACAATCGGAAAATGGAAAAGGAATGGTCGCGACAATTCAAATTGCCATTCAACAACAATCGCTTTTTTATCAATGATTGTGGTTTGCGAAGCAACGGTGAATTCTTTCTTTTTGCCGAAAACTACCTCAGCAAAATTGGTGCTGAAACAGTGATCAAAGCCAATCGGATTGAGCATTTGGCCTTCCAGTTTCGGCCAGATCGGGATACTGCCCGGATCATTCGACCTGTGTTGGCCAAAGGGGTATTTTTTTCTGGACTTAAATTTGGCATTGCTCCCGACGAAAAGCTGGTGGGTATTGGAATTTGGCAGGCTCCCCGCTTTGCGACCGAAAGTGGGTTTTTTCTGCTGCAATTGAAATCCGGGGAGGAGGCAGTTTCTCAAAATATTGAAATGCTACCAAAGGAAATGTACGCCCGTGCTGAGCGACAAGCCAAACAGGATTCCGTGCTGGGTGAAAATTTTGCTCCGTTTGGATTTTATGATTTTAGCATCAACAAGCTGGTTCTCCAGCGGGATGGTCAGGTTTTTGTTGCTGCCAATTACTACAATACCAGTCTTTTGATGCGCTTTGATGCTGAAAAAAAACTTAAATACCTGAGCATTTTACCAAGGATGGAGTATGGTTTTTTGCGCCATATTTATGACCAGGATTTTTTGGTGAAAGGAGATAGTACATACTGCCTTTTTACCCAGGTAAATGATCAACTGGCTACACCTTATAAATTGATTCGCATTGGTGAAAATGGTGAACTGATCCACAGCACCATCAATTCCAGGGTCACGACTCGGCGACCAAAGTTTTCGCTCAACACCAATTTTTGTCAAATGGTGGGAGATCAAATGGTTCTGCTAGCCGCAACCGATAGTCAAGTGCCTTTTGGAAATCCTCGTACCGTCACTTTACGCGTTGAAAAGGTAGACAACGTGTTTAAAGAATAATAAAATTCAGTTATCTCGCTGCGTAAAACTTGAAGTATTTACATTCTTGTACGATGCGTTGGTAAAACTGGGTGTCGGCATAATCGCGGTTCATGATTCCAAAATACTCGTAGGTGCGGGTGCCACCCCGCCAGTAAAAATTGTTTTGCTCGCAACGGGCGGCCATAAAAGTAGCTCGGGCAGCCAGTTCTCTACTGCTGGTAAATTGCCGCGCCATATTGAAATAGCCCAAAGCTTGCGAACAATCAAAATGTTCTCGATTGCCCAGGGCAAAGCGTTCGTCGGGAACCAAATTGGGATCTTTGGCATTTTTGCGCCGCTTGAGGCTGGATCCACTCCGGAAATTGTCCATCACGGGCCAAGCCGAACCAAAGTAGGACATGTTGTAATAACCTAGCCCCATTTGGTAAAAAAATCCGCCTCCTTCCAATCGATTGGCCAGGGCACGGTATTCCAAATCCAGCATGCGCTCAATGATTTCCCCACGATTGAGAAACGTAACCGTATCGCGGATCGGGCAATTTACGCAGTCGCGAAAACGCTCTACAAAAGGTGCCCAAGCACCGTAATCCAACCAAGCATTGCGGTCAATTTTTTTCATTTCCTCTAATGAAGCGACCAATTGGTATTGATCCAATAAGACCGTTGCCTTCAGCATGTGGATATCATTGGGCGTAAGCAAGCTGTCGCCCTGCTTGAGCAGGTTGCGCTCCATGCGATTGAGGCGTTTTTGCTCCAGCATGGCCAATAGGTCGTCGAGCTCGGTTTCCTGGGGATTGATGCGCAAATCTCTAAAAGGATGCTCGGCCAAAAAAGCTTTACCGGGCATATTGTAGCGTTTGTAGAGCCAACCCATTTTGTCGTGGGTGAATGGAGCAAATTTGGCTGGAAATCGCAAAACCAGCGGATTGTCGAGCAGGAGCTCGGCTACCTCGTCTTCCATTTCATCGTCTACCTTTTGATAGGAACCTATTTGCGCAGCCAATTTAAAAATCTCCAACTGCTCTTGCAAACTCTCGTCTTTGATTTGGTTTTCGATCCGCTCAAAGGATTTTTGTGCCGCATAAAAATCGCCCGCCACCATTTCCAGATAGCCATCGGCGATGGCCCACAACTCCGGAGTGCCCACTTTTTTTTCTGCATTGATTTTTTGGACAAAATCTTGCAGCTCGATCAGGTAATCACCGATTTTGGGTTGAGGAATTTGATGGTAACGGCGGTTTTGATCCCTATTTTTGTTGAATTCCAGCCCCAATAATTGCTTTTCAAGTCGACGCAATTCGCGTACCAGCAATACATCGAGGTATTCAATTTTGGGATCAAGCACATAAATGGCCCGCATTTCTTCCAGGGCACGACTGCGATCCAGGTAGGCACGCATGGCAAATAGGGTAGCTCGCTCTTGATTGTCTTTGCAAAGGATGTAAGCCTGCTTCCACTCTTCGTCGCTGCGGATGCGGAAACTTTGCAAGGCCGACTCGCGTTTGCTGGGGCAACGCAGAAACACCTGAGCATAATTGTATGCAGCTTCAGCGTAGCGGCCCAAAGATTGCAGGGCGCCGGCACGGTGGCCGAGCATCCAATATTCGATCAAACTGGGATCGTTGTCTATCTTGGGTTTCAGCCAATCGTACAACTCAACTGTGCGGTTGTATTGCTTGGTATAATGCGCCATGCGGATGATCTGAAATGCATAACGCAGCCGAATATAGTGAGAATTACTCAACATAAACTCATCGCGGCCACGCAGGATCAAACTGTTGACAATGGCGGTGTTGCTGGGGGTTTCTTGCCAGGGATCGGTGGTGCTGACGTGCGGCTCAACATCCCGGGTGTATTGCAAGTAACGGAGGGTTTCGGTACAACCATTGCGGTACAGGTAATTGGCAAAGGTATTTTGGCGAAGGTAAGGACTCAGGCCATAGCCTTTCACGGTAATGCCGTTGATGACTTCCTCCAGATCACTTTTGGGCCATTCATATACCACCGCGTAGATGTCGGCTTTTTCTGCCCGGGCGCAATAGCGACTGTGCCACTCTGCAATGTTGTCTTCGATCATGTTGGCTTTTTGCACGCCAAAACGTTCGTACAACACATCGAAACCCAATACATAAGCTGCTCCGGCCGCACTGCCTTTGATGATGCTGGAGCGCAGAAAAGAGTATCCCTTAAATTCGTGCAAATTGGGTCCACAATCGCCACCTACGCTCAGTGGCCAAACCAATACCAACAGGCCAAGACCAAAGGCACTTGCCCGCAGTACATGTGGCATCCATGATTTAAAATACAGCGAAAACATCTTCCATCTGTGCATGACTAATTGCTTTGATCAAGCTGGGGTGTAAATGGTAAATTGCTACCCAACGCTGTGTCGCCGAAGGCAAATGCTTCCGTGCAAATTGCGCTGCAGCCTTAAGCTCGGGGTAGCCACATGTTTCCACCCGCAACAAATCACCTTGATACAAATAATGACCGTTAAGATAAGTACTTTTTTGCACGCGAAAGCGCTGTGGTGCAATCTCCTTAAAACGAGCATCGCCACGCAGGGTCTCTACCCGCAGGTCATTGAGCAAGCGGATCATTTCCCCTTCCCGAAAAAGCACCCCCCAGCTAAAGGCAGGCAGCACCACATCCAGGGGCAAAGCATACCTGGGAAAAGGGGCATATGCGCTGACCGCAGGATTGGAAAATATCGAATTGTTCTCTTTCCAGTCTTCCACATTTCCCACATTGTACAACATCAACATGCCTCGCGCTACTGGTGGTATGCCCGTGCGTTGGGGGTATTTCCACTGGTGCAAGCGGATGGTCGCAGAAAGGGGGATGTGGATCTTTGCTAAACGTTGATCAAGTGCTTTCAAGAAATTAAAATATACCCTGCGGGTATTTGTGTTCCAGTCACAATCGATTTGCACCTCGGAAATGCCATTGACCAGCGGTACTGCTAAGTTCTCAATTTTGTAAAAAATGTGATGGACTAGTTTTTGCAGTTGTGCGTCACTTTCCACATGATCCCACGTACGGTTGGTGATGAATACTACAGGTACCAGTTGCAATTTTGCTAATCCAACTGTATCGATTTTGATGCTGGCTAGAGGGACAATCCGCCCACTACTTTCGTCCCAGTCAACATCAAAAAATTTGCTGTAAAGACGAGTAATTCCGAGAGATTGCAACCGCTGTTGTTCGGAACTGCTCAAAGCAAGACGGGTTTGCCAGTGGTAAAAAGCCCGCTCGGGCGGCGGCTGGCATGCGCAAAGCAAGAGGAGGCAAATAAACCATCCAATCGAAAATAGACGTTTCAATGTAGATTTTTTTTACAACCCAAAATACACCGAAATTCTAAAACTTAAGTCCCTTTAGCCTTCCCAATCCTGCCTTTGCAGCCTGGTGCAAGCTGGTACGGTAATCGCTAGGGCGCATTTCGGTACACAATTGAAAGTAGCGTTGCGCCTGGGGGTAATCCTTGCGCAATTCGCAGATCAAGCCAGCTTGAAGGGCTGCATTGCAGGCAAAATAATAGGTCGATTCGCGACCCATCGCAATGGTTTGGCGGTAAAGTTTCAGCGCATCATCCCAGCGCGACATACCGTGTAGCACTCTCCCCGATCGGTAAGTGTATTCCAGTTGCAAACCCTGATTTGGCCAGGTGTAGGTTTCTTTTTCTTTGAGTAAATCGTAGGCTTTTTGGAAATAGCCCCCATCAAAAAGCAAGCGTGCGCGCACAAGAACAGGATCTGGCATAAACCCACTTTGGGATTCCTCCAGCGCGTTTTTGTCCGACCCAAAATCAGCTACACCCTTTTGGCTGCACAATTGCAGGTAGCGCTTGTAACCACTGGTGTTGCCTTTGATCAATTCCGACCAGGCTAATTTTTGGTAAGCCTCCTTGATGTTGTTGCGCCCCCGAAAATTACTGAGAAAGCTAGAGAAATGCTGCGCAGCGTCGTCGTCTAGTCGGCGCAATTTGGCCAAACCCAATTGAAATTCCAAGGCCGGAAAATCCATAGCGCTTCCTTGTTTTGTGTACTTGCTGAGCATGTCGATGGCCTCGTTGTTGTGGCCACTGCGCAGGGCAACGCTGGATTTTAGAAAACAATGCAAGGGATTTTTGGCAGCATCCAAGTTCTGGTTTTGGAGAATTTTCCAGGCTTCTTCGGCGTCGTTTTCGAGATAAAGCACCAGGAAGGCATAGTACACCACGGTTTCGTCCTCAAATAGAAAATCATTTTGCCGCGCGTAGCGCATTACCTTTTCCAACTCTGCTTTGCCCTGGGCAATCGAGCCTTGCATGCCGCCCAAAAGCTTTAGCCCCCACTGGTAATTGTCGGGAATGGTGCCGGCCATGGCGTGCAAAAGCCCCAGGTCTTTGTAATTGGGCATAAAGTTGGGAAACTTCTCCTGGTTCTTTTTGAGCAAGCGAAAGGCTTTGCCTGCGTTGGAAAAAGCACCCAGGTAATCGCCAAATTTGAGGCGAACCAGTGACCACTGCAAAAAAATATCTCCCTGTGCATACAAGTAATAAGGCGACTGTGGATTGCCCGCTTTTATTTTGTTCAGTCGCTGATCGAGGTGCTTTTTGAGAATGCTGTACTCCTCGGCATTTTCATTGATGTACAGACGGAAAAAATCGAGGTAATTTTCGATGTGGTAAACGGCGAGGTTGTCTGGATCCTGAATTTTGAGGCGGGCTAAAATGGCCGCGGATTCGTCGATGCGCAATGCGACGGCTTTCTGGTAAGCTTGCTTGATGGAGGCATTGTAGCTGAAATAAGCTTCAGCTTGTCCTGGTATCGCCCAATGCAACAAAAGCACCAGACCCAGCAATGTAGTTTTCTCTAGTAAGGTGTAGTTCATGTGGATCGTATTCGAAACAAAGATATCGTTTTTTATCTATATAAATTGGCTTTATGTTGTGTGGTTTGTAAGTTTTATTAAAAAATGAGGGAGAACGCATCAGTTCGTTAGTGCCGCCATGCATGGCCGCACTACTCCGCCACCATTACCGACATCAATTCCTCGATTTCCTCTACTTCGATTGGAACATTGGCCATCAAATCCACTGGGCCAATATCGGTAACCAAAATATCGTTTTCGATGCGGATGCCCAGGTTTTCGTTGCGGATGTAAATGCCTGGTTCACAGGTGAAGACCATGCCTTCCTGGATCGGTACATACCGATCGGCCAGATCGTGTACATCCATACCCAGGTGATGTGAAGTGCCGTGCATAAAGTATTGCTTGTACAGGGGCAGTTCCGGATTTTGTTGTTCAATCTCTTTACGCGTCAGCAATTTGAGATCAATCAATGCACTTTCCATCATTTTGACCACTTCCTTGCTGTATTCTTCCAGGGTCGTTCCGGGCACGAGTAGCTGCTGCGCTTCGCGCATGATGTGCCGCACGGCATTGTACACATTGCGCTGTCGCGAACTAAATTGGCCACTTACCGGAATGGTGCGCGTAAGATCGGAGGCATAACAAGCATATTCTGCCCCAAAATCCATCAACAGTACATCTCCAGCGCGACAAACCTGGTTGTTGCGGGTGTAATGCAAGATACAACTGTTGACGCCCGCTGCTATTATCGGATCATAGGCATGTCCAGTAGCGCGATTGCGCAAAAACTCATGCGTTATTTCTGCCTCGATCTCGTATTCCATCACTCCTGGACGAACAAATTCAAGCACTCTGCGAAAGGCTTTTTCGGTAATGCCAATGGCTTGTTGAATGAGTTCGATTTCTACCGCTTGCTTGTTCATCATCAGCTTCTTGAGGATGGGCTGGGAGCGGTGGTATTTGTGTCCTGGGTAGCGGTCCATCAGATCGCGGGCCATGCGCATGTTGCGGGTTTGCATTTCGGGGATAAACCGATCGTGTTCTTCGGTATTGATGTAAACCCGCTTGGACAATAAAACCAACTCGTGCAAGATGGCGGGCATCTCGTCTAACCAGTACACTTTTTGGATGCCCGACACAGCTCGGGCTTGTTCTTTGCTGTATTTTTCGCCTTCCCAGATGGCAGTGTAATCGCTGGTGCGCTTGACAAAGGCCAGTTCCTGAAATCCTTCCTTGATGCAATCCGGGAACAATACCAGGATGGTTTCTTCCTGATCCAATCCGCTGAGGTAGAACAAACCCGAGTTTTGCCGAAAAGGGAAAAAAGTATCTCCACTGCGGGGCATCAGGTCATTGGCATAAAAAATAGCCAACGAATCGGGCTGCATTTTGCGCATGAAGCGCTTACGGTTGTTGCAAAAAAACTCCGGATTGATCGGGTCGTATTTCATGGTCGCTCTCCTTTGGGGCTTAAGTTATAAAAGATATTGGTAAAAAATAAAAACTTGAGCTTACAAGTTGATGACAGTTTTCATTTCTATCTCTCATTCAAAATATTTCGGACTTTTTACTTTTTTTAGCACAATCATGGCATCAAACCGCTTGATGGGGGTAATCTGAATTTTTCCACCATTCTCCAGTTCAAAAGCTGGAATCGGCTTAAACAGCCATTTGTTGTCCTTGCCTGGCTTTTGGCCGCGCAGCTCCAGGAAATTTACCTCCTTATCGAGTCGGTTAAAGCGATAACCAATGCCTCCGAAGCCATCGTCTTTAAAGGGCTGCACATCGCGCATCCAGTGCCGATACAGCTCCCCTCCTGCGGCATAAATCCCAATGTTGTATACCTCTTTGCCAAAACGCTCACTGATGTAATTGCCCTGCATTTTCACGGGATTGCCAGAAAAATCTACCGAGGTAATCTCCGTACCGATGTGGGCATTGTGCGCCCAGTAAATGATTTTTTTGTTGGGGTAAGCCACATCCGCCAGCCACATCAGATTTTCAGCCATGATGCGGTCGCGCAGCACAATTTGCTGCCTTTGCTGAATGGCGCGGTAATCAAGGGTCCAGTATTCCAGGTAATTCTCCAGCGTACGGCGAAGAAAAGGAACGAGTAAGGGTTTGCTGGGGAAATCCTGACGCAAGCGCGCTTCATTATTTTCCAAAAAATCCATCACCTTGTTGATCACTCGTTCGTTGGTGCGAATGGCCTGCATGAGTTGGGTGCTGTCCGAAAAGATGCCATACAGCAATCCCGAATTCATAAAATTGTACTCTACATCGCGCGAAAGCTCCCGATCGTATTTTTGTAAAAAATCAATCAGGAAGTTGTTGAAAAAATTGGCCGAAGTTTGGCAATCTGGCCCCGCCAACTGCAATGGATCAGGGGTGTTGACTTTGGCCTTGGCGTATTCAAACAGGGGCAACATCTCCTCACAACGGAAATTCCCAAACACCGAATTGTACATCAATCCTTTGGCATCCAGGGTTTCTTGGTTGAGCCAGGCGAGATTGATGTCGCCAAAACCACCCTCGATTACCAGCACATCGAAATCCATTTGCTCGTGCAAAAACTCCACCAGCCGCGTTTTTAATTGGTAAAATTCTGCCGCACCATGTGCGCTTTCGCCAAGCTGAACCAGCCGCACACCCTTGAGTTTTTCCTTCAAAAAAGCCAAATCAAGGTAGTCATCGCCTTGTAAACGAGCAATGGGAATGGTGTTTTTTTTCAGCCACAACAATTCCTGATTGGCGCGCTGACCAGCAAGTTCAGGAAGAACAAACAAGCTGAGCAGTAGAAAAGCAAGCAACAGACGCATAGGCACTTGGGTTAAATCGTGCCTAAAATACTGCAAATTGTGAAAATGAGTCCAAAAAAGCCACAGCCACATCACGCATATCCTGAGATGAGTCCCTGCTTACTGCTGTTTCAATCCCATAAGTTCCTTATCTTTGCGCCATGAACGGAAAAGAACGCATGGACATCCGGCAGCGCTCCCTGGTAGAATTGGAGGAGCTGTTTAAGGATATGGGGGAGGCCAAATTCCGCGCCAAACAAGTATACGAATGGCTGTGGCAAAAAGGAGTACGCTCTTTTGAAGCCATGACCAACCTTTCCAAAAGTTTGCGCGAAAAACTGGCAGAGACATTTGTAATCAATGGCATCATCGAAGATAAAGTACAGCGCAGCGCCGATGGCACCATCAAATCGCGCTTTCGTTTGCACGATGGCCACCTGATCGAGTCGGTGCTGATTCCGGTATCCGAAGACCAGCGTTTTACCGTCTGTGTGTCTAGTCAAGTGGGTTGCAGCCTGACCTGCAAGTTTTGCGCCACAGGTCGCATGAACCGCGTACGCAACCTCGACGCCGCTGAAATTTACGACCAGGTGGTGTTGGTCAACGAGCAATGCCTCGCTACCTTTGGCCACCCGCTCACCAACATCGTATACATGGGAATGGGCGAACCCCTTCTGGCCTACAGCAACGTGATGGAAAGTGTTGATCGCCTTACTTCACCCTCTGGCCTCAATATGTCGCCCCGGCGCATCACCATTAGTACCGCGGGCATTGCTAAAATGATTCGAAAACTGGCCGACGATGGTTGCAAAACCAACCTTGCCCTCTCTCTTCATGCAGCCGACGACACCAAGCGCGATGACCTCATGCCGATCAACGAGCAAAACAACCTAGCTGTTTTGATGGATGCCCTGGAATATTTTTACCGCAAAACCCACAACCGCATCAGCTACGAGTACATCACTTTCCAAAACGTAAACGATGGGCTAGAGGACGCGGCCAAATTGGCCAAGCTGTGTCGGCGCTTTCCGGTACGCGTCAACATCATTGAGTACAACCCCATCGGCGATGTGCCTTACCTCAAATCAGAAGAAGATCGAATCGATGCTTTTGCCCGTTACTTGCGTGAGCGCGAAATCATGGTCACCATACGGCGCAGCCGAGGCAAAGACATCGATGCTGCTTGTGGGCAATTGGCGAATAAGGAGTAACATAGAGGTTGAAGGATTGAACCAAGTAGAACTGAAAAATTTTTATTTATTTTTTTGAATCGGGAACTTAATTAATTAGGATGGGGTTGATGCTTTGAAACCCAAAAAATCCTAACTTTATGGTAGCACAAGCAAAGCAAAGCATGAATTACGATCGTATCCTGGAAGAGGAGTTGTTGCCTCAGGCAGAGGCGCTGCTTACTTTTGCCTACCATCTGACTTACAACCAGCAGGACGCGGAAGATTTGGTACAGGAAACCTACATGAAAGCGTACAAGGCCATCGACAAATACATCGAAGGTACCAACGCTAAAGCTTGGCTTTTCAAAATCCTGAAAAACACCTTCATCAACGATTACCGCCGCAAATCGCGTGGCCCCGTGATGAAAGAACTGGATGAAGTCATCGCTTTCCAAAACCGCGAGAACACCCCTTACACCAGCGCTCATGCCGGATTGGCCGAAGAAACTTACGAGTCAATGATGGGCGATGAAGTTACCGTGGCGGTAAATAAACTTTCAGTCAATTTTCGAGTTGTACTCTTGTTGAGCGATGTGGAAGAATTTTCTTACGAAGAAATTTCCAAAATTTTGGATATTCCCATCGGAACCGTGCGTTCGCGCTTGAACCGCGCGCGAAATGCCGTCAAAGACGAGCTAAGAGCTTACGCCCAATCGATGGGCTTTAAAGATAACCGTTAACCCATGATTCGCGTTGTGGGTCGAGACCCTTTCTTCTGCTCCATACCTGGGAGGGCGCGAAGAAGGGGTCTTCTTCGATTCACAGGCAAGGGTTGCGGCATTAGTTAACCTTAATTACCACATTTCGTGGGCTACCAGGGAGTTCTGGCACCAACCAGGATGACCAAAAAAACAACAAAGCTATGGTCAAGAGTCCGATCACCAAGGATGACTTTATTAAAAAAGTGAGTTTATTCCTGGACAATGAACTTACAGACAAAGAAAGTCGAGATTTGCTCCGAGAAATTCAGACAAATCAAGCGTTTATGCACATTTTGAAAGAAGAACGAACCTTTAGGGAATTTATTAAGACAAAAATTGATCGGCGAAAACCTTCTCCTGCCCTCATAGCTTCTATAAAAGACAAAATAAAAGCTTCGCCGTTCTGATCCTGTTTTCAGATCAACACCTGCAAAAATCAACCTTTTAACACCTTTAAGCTCAAATCCAGACTTTGGGCAGAGTGCGTCAATGCTCCTACGGAGATGTAGTCTACTCCGGTGAGTGCTATGGCACGCAGGGTATCCAGCGTTACTCCGCCCGAAGCCTCGGTTTCAAAGCGTTTCCCCACCATTTTCACGGCTTCGTGCATGGTTTCAACTTGGAAATTGTCCAGCATGATGCGGGTGATATTGCCTGTATCCAATACTTGCTGAAGCTCGGCCAGGTTGCGCACCTCAACAGTCACATTCAGTTTCAGGCCATTGGCTTGCTGGTAAGCGTGTACCCGCTCAATGGCAGGTTGGATGCCGCCACAAGCGTCGGTATGGTTGTCTTTGATCATGAACCAGTCGTACAAGCCATCGCGGTAATTGTGGCAACCGCCAATGCGCACCGCCCATTTTTCCAAAAAGCGGATCAGCGGAGTGGTTTTGCGCGTATCCAAAATTTTTACGGGAAGATCCGCTACTGCGTCGCGGTATTGCCGACTGATGGTGGCAATGCCACTCATGCGTTGCATGGTGTTGAGTACCAGGCGCTCGGCTTGCAATAAAGCCTGGGTATGGCACTCTACGATGAAAGCTACATCGCCGTATTTGATATTGTCGCCATCGTCAATCATTTTTTCAAAATGAGCAGAGGGATCTACCGTTTTGAAAATGCGTTCGGCGATGACCATCCCGGCCAATACGCCTTCATCTTTCACCAACAACCGCGCACGGTTGCGGGCAGAATCAGGGATGCAGGCCAAACAAGTAACATCGCCAGTGCCTACGTCTTCGCGAAGCCCGGCAGCGATGAATTCGTCAATTTGATCAAAAGACATGTAATGGGATTTTGGTATGGGTAGAGACGCGATGCATCGCGTCTCTACCCAAAAAATTAAATCATCGCACCTACCTTCTCCAGCAGTGCTTTGGTTTTTTTGATGCCCTCTTTCTCCGGGGTTTTGCTTCCTTCGTATTCGATGCCCACATATCCCTTGAATTTCGCTTTTTTTACGATTTTCATCATTTTGACGTAATCGACCAGCATATCGTTGCCCTCTGCATCAAAGTCGTGCGTTTTGGCACTTACGCCTTTGGCAAAAGGCATCAGCTCTTCTACGCCCAGGTAGCGGTCGTATTCTTCGGCACAATTCCAGGAACCGGCCTTGCGGGTCACACAGAAGTTGCCAAAATCGGGAAGCGTACCCACGTTTTTCATGTTCACCTGCTTCATCACGCCCGACAACCATTTGCCATTGGAAGAGTAGCCACCGTGGTTTTCAACAATGACATTGATGCCCATACTGGCGCCGTATTCGCCCAATCTGCTTAAGCCTTCTACTGCACCCTTTGCTACTTCTTCGGCGGTACCTTTGCCTGCGGCATTGACCCGAATGGTGGCACAACCCAGGTATTTGGCACATTCAATCCATTGTTTGTGTTGTTCAATGGCCTTATCCAGTTCGGCTTTGGTGGTTGATCCCAAATCGCCTTCCCCATCAATCATGATCAGGTGGTTCTTGATGCCGTTGTCTTTGCAACGCATCAGCAATTCGTTGAGGTAAGTAGTGTCTCTGGCTTTGTCTTTGAAAAACTGGTTGACGTACTCTACAATTCCGATTCCGAATTCTTTGCGGGCCATCACCGGAAAATCGAGGTTGGTCATTTCTTTTTTGAACAGCGCATTGTGCAAGGACCATTCGGCGAGGGAAATTTCAAAGAACAATTTTTTGCGGCTATCCAGGTCAAAGTTGGCAAGTGGGGCTAAGGCCAAACCTGCCCCGGTGTAAGCAATCTGATGAAGGAAATCACGACGTTTCATGTGATTGGAAGAATTTTTTGCGTGAACGAATCATTCCCAAGATAGCGGTTTTTGAGAATTTTTGGGAAAAATGCACACAAACTACAAACTGGATATGCTTCCGTTTTATAAAAGAAAAAACGTAACTTTCCCTGAAATCTACCATCATGTCGCAAACCCACTACCGCAACTGCAACCTTTGTGAAGCCATGTGCGGCCTGGAAATCCGCTTGGAAAATGACCAAATAAGCAGCATTGCCGGAGACAAAAACGACACCTTTAGTCGTGGCCACATTTGCCCCAAGGCAGTAGCACTCAAAGACATCTACGAAGATCCCAACCGACTGCGCACTCCAGTAAAGAGAACCCCCGAAGGGTGGCAAAAAATTTCTTGGGAAGAAGCCATGGACGCCGTAGTGGAAGGTATTCAACGCAGCCAGGCACAATATGGTCACAATGCTGTAGGTTTGTATCAGGGCAACCCATCGATCCACAATTTGGGTACCATCATGAATTCACCGGCGTTTGCCAAGGCTTTGCGCAGCAAAAACCTCTTTTCTGCCACTTCTACCGATCAATTGCCGCACCATTTTGCATCCTGGCAATTGTTTGGACATCCCCTGCTGGTGCCTATTCCCGATATTGACCATACCCAATTCATGCTCATCATCGGGGGCAACCCCATCGCCTCCAATGGCAGTATGATGACGGTGCCAGATGTAGCCAAACGCCTGCGGGCCATCCAAGAACGGGGGGGCAAAGTGGTGGTGGTGGATCCTCGCCGCACCGAAACTGCGGAGAAAGCTGATCAGCATTTTTTCATTCGTCCCAATGCTGATGTGTTGCTATTGCTGGCCATGGTTCAAACCTTGTTTGCCGAAGGCCTGGTCAATTTGGGACACTTGGCTGAATTTACGGACGGCGTAACCGAATTGCAAGATGCTTGTACCGCATATACCCCAGAGAAGGTCGCCGCTGCAACGGGCATTTCCGCCGCAGCGATTCGGCAATTGACCCGAGAATTTGCGCAAGCGGAATCGGCGGTAGCCTATGGCCGGGTGGGGGTTTCTACCCAGGTGTACGGCGGCTTGTGTCAGTGGTTGATCGATGCACTCAATATCCTGACGGGCAATCTGGACAAAAAAGGAGGGGCCATGTTTACCCAACCAGCAGTAGATTTCATCGCGCGGGGAAAATACGAAAAGCGCTTCGGACGCTGGCACTCGCGGGTGAGGGGCTTGCCGGAGTCACTGGGTGAACTACCAGTAGCAGCATTGGCCGAAGAAATTTTGACCCCTGGTGAGGGACAAATTCGAACGCTCATTACCAGTTGTGGCAATCCGGTTTTGTCTACGCCCAATGGGGCGCAGGTGGATAAAGCGCTGGCCAGTCTGGATTTCATGGTGAGCATCGATATTTACATCAACGAAACGACCCGCCATGCGCACATCATTTTGCCCCCGGCAACCGGACTGGAAGTGTCGCATTACGACCTGACCTTCCATGTGTTGGCCGTGCGCAATACCGCAAAATACTCGCCCCCTTTGTTTGAAAAAGCTCCCGATGCCCGACACGATTATGAAATTTATCAGGAATTGGCTCATCGACTGAGTGGCAACACTGAACCATTTCAGGCCGAGCCACCAGAGGAAAAACTTGACCTTGGATTGAGGTTTGGCCCTTATGCCCTTTCGTTGGATCAATTGAAAGAAAACCCTCACGGAATTGACCTGGGGCCTTTGCAGGCTTGTTTGCCCCAGCGTCTGTTTATTCCAGACAAGCGCATTCCCTTGGCACCGGCTAATTTTTTGCAAGATTTGAGCAGAGTTGATCAATTGTTGGCGCCTACTCATTCCGTCCATGAATTCCCTTTTTTGCTAATTGGTCGACGCCACTTGCGTGACAACAACTCCTGGATGCACAATGCCTCGCGTTTGATGCGCGGGCGCAATCGCTGCACCTTGCAAATGCACCCGGACGATGCCGCCCAACTGAGGCTGGCAAACCAACAAGTAGTAAAGGTGAGCTCAAGGGTGGGTGAAATTGAGCTGCCCTTGGAAATCAGCGCCGAGATCATGCCCGGAGTGGTGTGCATGCCCCATGGTTATGGCCATGCCCGGGCGGGAGTACAACTCGACGTGGCCAAACAATACGCCGGGGTAAGCATCAATGACCTGACCGATGAATTTGTACTGGATGACCTGACCGGGAATGCTGCGTTTAGCGGGGTGAGGGTAAATGTTGAGTCTAAAGTTGAATCGACCATTTCAACTTTTTAAGCGCTCAATTGTATCCAATAGCAGAAACTCACTTGGAAACCTGATCGGCATGAAAATCGGTATTGTATGTTATCCCACCTATGGCGGTAGCGGCGTATTGGCAACAGAACTCGGATTGGCCCTGGCCAGAAACGGACACGAAATCCACTTTATCACCTACAAACGCCCTGCCAGACTCACCCATTTTCACGAAAATGTGTACTTCCACGAAGTGGATACCGAGCAATACCCACTTTTTGAATATACCCCATACGATACGGCTTTGACCAGCAAACTGGTGGATGTGGTGCAACACGAAGAACTGGATTTGCTGCACGTGCATTACGCCATTCCCCATGCGGCAGTAGCTTACATGGCCAAAAAAATCCTGCTGACTCAAGGAAGGTATATCCCTGTAGTGACTACCCTGCACGGTACAGACATCACGCTGGTAGGCAAAGACAAATCTTTTGCGCCTGTCGTCGAGTTTTCTATCAATAAATCTGATGGCGTTACGGCAGTTTCCAATAGTTTGCGCCAGCAAACCTACGAAACCTTTACCCTCACCCGCGAAATTGAAGTAATTTACAATTTCATCGATTTTTCGCGCTTTCGCAAAAGCAACAAAGACCATTTCAAAAAAGCCATTGCGCCCAAGGGCGAGCGCATCCTCATCCACGTTTCCAACTTCCGCAAAGTAAAGCGCATCAATGATGTGGTGCAGGTGTTTTACCGCGTCAACAAACAAATGCCTTCCAAGCTACTGTTCATCGGTGATGGTCCCGAACGCCGCGCTGCCGAGGATCTTTGCCGCGAATTGGACATCATCGAAGATGTGCGCTTTTTGGGCAAACAGGATGCCATTGAAGAATTGATGGCGGTTGCCGATGTGTTCATCATGCCTTCCGAAAGTGAAAGTTTTGGTTTGGCCGCATTGGAGGCGATGGCTTGTGAAGTTCCGGTAATTTCCACCAACGCTGGTGGTCTGCCCGAAGTGAACATTCACGGCGTGACCGGATTCCTGAGCGATGTAGGCGATGTAGACGACATGGCCCGTCACGCCATTTACATCCTGAGCGATGATGGGGTACTAGCACAGTTTCGCGCCAATGCCTTGGAACAAGCCCAACGTTTTGACATTCAGGAGATTTTGCCGAAGTATGAGGCGTACTATGAAATGATTTTGAAGGCGTCGAAGTATTGAGGAGGGATTTAATTTAAGCAACTCTTGCAAAAATTGCTGATCCTACAATCAAGAAGCATAAAACTATATTTAAAATTCCTCCAAGCCATTTGAACCAAGTTGATGGTTCTTTCATGGTAAAGCTCAAAATTGTCAAGATTATTCCAATCAAGCAAAACACTTGAATTGCAATAAAAACTATCATTGGAGGTTCTGGGAAACCTTCACCTGCTTTAATTTTTTTCGGTATAATTGAAAAGATATAACTGAGCAATCCTAAAGTTATGATTGAAGTCATCAAAGATAGTTTTGAAAACCTCTTCTGATTGTTCTGAATTTCTATTTCGTCTAAGATTTCATTCATGGCTTGATTTGCTTTTTTAGCTCTTCGATTTGCCTTTGCAATTCAAGGTTTTTCTGGATTTCATCTTCTGCACGCTTCTTTTCTACTTCTGCGCGATTCTTCTCTTCAATCAGTAATTGATCCTTCTCGGCAATAATTTCATCTTTCTCGGCGGCTAACTTTTTCATTTCCCGATCAAAAATGCGATCTAACTCGTCCTCCAAATCCATATTGTCCCGAATTTCTTCACTTGCGATTGCCCTACCCAAACGATCCAGCATTTTTTTGATCAAAGGATCATTGGTATCCCCTTGAAAATCCAATTGGTGTTGGTCATTCGTCGTTTGATAGATGGGACTGAAGACCTGCAAAATGCGCTCCAGTTTTGAGCGTGCCTTGCGGGGCAACTTCCGGGCCTGAATCAGGTAAGAATCGTGGGTCAATAGCTCCACAAAATCCTCTTTAATTTCCAGTATTTCCTGTGTAACGACATCCCGGTACTCCCGGTTGATCTTGACCACTCCTGCATGGATGTTGTCAAGCGGAAATCCTAAAAAATAAATCGAAATGATGGGCAAAGGGCGCTTCTCTGACTCACCTTTATCGTTGATTACGTCGTCTTCTTTGCGGTAATTGTCACCCAGGTACCTCCGAAAGCGCATCACATCAAATGCTTTCTTGGCCTTTTGCAGCTCAATGAGTACTTTATGCAATTCGCCACTTTTATTCTTGATGATTGCTTTGAAATCAAAGCGCAGAATGCTGATGCCTCCCCCTGACTTTTCAGTATCGGTTTCCTGTGGCTTCAACTCCAGACTCTGGATTTCCTCCCCCAGAATTGTAGACAGCAACTCCCGAGCAATCTCCACGTCCTCCAGCAGATATTTGAACACTACGTCATAGATGGGATTGGCAATGATCATACCTGATTTTTTGTTTGATTTCTAT
>NZ_JBBAKG010000021.1:0-28427 GCF_040403615.1 Haliscomenobacter sp.
TTAATTTAATGTGTTAAAGAGGGAATTAAAATAATCCTTGCTCCTTTGAGCAAGGATTGTATTTTTGATTTTTAATGCAGGGAAATAAAATCCGCAACACTCTTTATTATGACCAATAATAAATCAAAACAATTGGCTGCGGCCATTACATTGCCAACGGCAATTGCGTTGATCATTAGTTCAATTATCGGATCAGGAGTTTACAAAAAAGTAGCGCCCATGTCTGATACTCTTCAATCACCTATGTTGGTTATGATTTGTTGGTTGCTCGGTGGGCTAATTAGCCTGGCTGGAGCAATCAGTAATGCCGAAGTGGCAAGTTTGTTGGCTGGAACCGGTGGTGAATACCGTTATTATCGCACAATATACGGCAAATTTTTTGCTTTTATATTCGGATGGGCAAGTTTTGCAGTAATAAAGACTGCAGCGATCGCTTCTATCGCATACGTATTTACCCAATCATTTAATTCGCTGATTCCGCTGCCCCAATTGTTTCCAGAACTGGCTGGGTTTAACCTGTTTGGCGTGATCTACCCATTTGACAATTTCAGTGTTAAACTTTTTACAGCACTCATTATCGTTTTGCTAACCTATGTGAATATTCGGGGCGTGAAATTGGGTGGTCAGATCAGCAAGTTGTTGATTGTCTTGGTACTGTTAGGCATCGGCACCATCGTCGTTTTTGGCATGACTAGTGGACAGGCAGATTGGAGCCGACTCACCCAAAATGCGACAGGTTACGTAAGTCCGGGCTGGGGTGGATTGGTTTCAGGGATGTTTACCGCTATGCTGGCCGCCTTTTGGGCTTATGAGGGTTGGAATACCATCGGCTACATCGGTGGAGAAATTCAAAATCCCAACCGAAATTTACCGATTGTGTTGTTTTGGGGTGTATTGGCGGTGATTACCGTATATCTTTTGGCCAACGTTACTTACCTCATTTTGCTGCCCATCGATCAATTGATCGAAATCAAGCGCTCAACCAATAGTATTGCCGCAATTGAGGCCGTTAAGTCGTTTTGGGGCGCTGGTGGTGGCTACTTCATTTCAGTGTTGATTTTGATTACTACTCTGGCCTCTACCCATACTACCATTCTGCTTGCTGCACGTACTTATTTTGCCATGGCGGGGGAAGGGGTGTTTTTCAAGGGCGCAGATGAGATTCATCCAACCTATCAAACGCCGAGCAAAGCCTTGATTTACCAGTGTATTTGGGCATGTGGGTTGGTCTTCACGGGCAGTTTTGACCAATTGACGGATATGCTGATTTTTGCTTCCTTCTTGTTTTATGGAGCGACTACTTATGGTGTGTTTGTGTTGCGACGCACCATGCCGGATGCGCACCGTCCATACCGGGTGTGGGGATACCCTGTCGTTCCGATTGTCTTCATCCTGTTTTGTATTGTTTTGATTGGCAATACCTTGATCAACCAACCCCGGGATGCATTTTTTGGATTGGCACTGATTGCATCGGGTTTGCCCTTCTATTATTTCTGGAGAAAAAGAGATGTCAACGCTTAATTTTTGCTATTATTGATCAAGAAAGGGTCTATCCAAAAGGCAGTTTCTTGATCAATTGTAGTCCATCTGCATAGCCGATTTCCAATTGCTGCAAGCGGGCTTGCTCTGAAAAATTGGCCGGGTTGGGCAAAGTACGCGAAGGACGGAGGTACAACAATCGCTCCCCATACTTGCGCTTTAGTCCCCACAGTAAAGGCAAAAACTTGGATGCTTCAGCTACATCAATCCCGATGAGGAGGTCGATATTGGGCTTTTGAAAGGTCAAATCTACGGGCATAATTTTGTATACCCCGCCGTCGATGTATTTGTTGCTGCCAATTTGGTGCGACTGAAAGGCTGGAAAACTGGCACTGCCAATGATGTACTCCACCAGTTGATCTGCGGGGATTTCTTCCTGAAAATAGGATTCTCCGCGTCGTTGAGAGAGGTTGTAGATGACCAGTCCAAAATCAATGGATGAATTGCGGATCTGGCCTTCATTCAAGACCCGGCGCAACAGATTTTTTAGGCCATTTACCCGGATGCCTCGATTGCGCAGGCCATCTTTTACCAAACCCAGGTATCCTTCTTCGGGGTGCTCGCGCAGGTTGTCAAAAGCTTCTTCGGGCTGGCTGTCGCGCCACAAATCAAGGGCTTTTTGCACATCACCTTGTACGATAAGCGCTGCATTGATGGCGCCCACCGAGGAACCTGTTGCTACTTTGATGAATGGTTGGAGGCCGTGTTCGTGCAAGGCCTTCCATACGCCAATTTGGTAAGCTCCGCGGGCAGCGCCACCGGATAGAGAGAGGGCAAGGTTTGGTTCAGTCGTCATGGGCGAATCATTTAAAGGTATAAAGCTTATTCGTGCTGAAATGTTTACTAAATGCTGATTATTCCGAATTTGTCCGTAAATTTCGGGTAGCTATTTATCAGGCGTTGAAATAAAATACCCTCATTTTCATTGTAATATTTTATGAGAAAAGAAAGAATTGTAGTCCTTACTGGAGCAGGAATGAGTGCCGAAAGCGGGATCAGCACTTTTCGGGATGCCAATGGCTTATGGGAAAAACACGACGTCATGGATGTGGCTTCAATTGATGGTTGGCATCGAGACCAGGAATTGGTGTTGAAGTTTTACAACCAAAGACGCAAGCAACTCAAAAAGGTCAAACCCAATGCTGCGCATCTGGCCTTGGTTGAGCTCGAGCAAAAATACGACGTCAAAATTGTTACCCAAAACGTTGATGATCTTCACGAAAGGGCAGGCAGTTCTTCAATTGTACATTTGCATGGCGAGTTGCGCAAAGTGCGCTGTACCAAATGCGAAAACCTGATTTTGGAGTGGGAAGAAGATCTTAACCAAGGCATTTTGTGCGAAAAAGGCCATCAAATGCGCCCCCACATCGTGTGGTTTGGTGAGGCCGTTCCCAAAATAGAGGAGGGCGCCAGGGCCGTGTCCGAATGCGATTGCCTCATCATCATTGGCACTTCAATGCAGGTTTATCCGGCTGCGGGGTTAGTCGATTATGCGCCAGGTCATGCCCCGATTTATTACATTGATCCCAAGCCCGCTTTTTCGAAGCATGATTTTCCAAACATAAACATCATTGCCCAAAAAGCAACCGTGGGGGTGCGGAAATTGGTGGATGATTTGCTTTAATTAGGATCCAGCACTTATCCAAAGAAAAAAGACAAACATGACTTTTGACTACATCATCATCGGAGCAGGTTCAGCGGGTTGTGTACTGGCCAATCGCTTGTCGGCCAATCCCGAAAATCAGGTCTTGCTGCTAGAGGCCGGTGGCCCCGATCGCAAATTGGAAATCCACATCCCCGCTGGCTATGCCAAATTGCACCGCTCGGAGGTAGACTGGGGCTTTGAAACCGAACCCCAGGCCAATCTGTACAACCGTAAAGTATACCTGCCCAGGGGCAAAGCCCTCGGAGGGAGCAGCTCTACCAACGCCATGGCCTACATTCGGGGAAATCAGGAAGATTACAACGACTGGGCCAAACTGGGCAACACTGCTTGGGGCTTTGACCAGGTTTTACCCTACTTCAAACGTTCCGAAAACAATGAACAATTGAGCCAATTGGGCAATGATTATCATGGTTCAGGCGGTTTGTTGAATGTCACCTTTAACCAAAATTTCCGCACGCCGAGTGCCGATGCATTTGTGGCCTCCTGTATTGAATCTGGTATTCCCGCCAACCAGGACGTCAATGGCGCAATACAGGAAGGAGCTGGGCTGTTTCAATTTACCATCAAAGATCAAAAGCGGCACAGTACGGCAACTGCTTTTTTGAAACCAGTATTGAATCGCCCAAATTTAACCGTTGTCACCTGGGCGCAGACCCAGCGGATTTTGATCGAAAACGACAAAGCGGTTGGCGTAGAATTTTTGCAAAAAGGAAAATCGCTGCAAACGGCAAAAGCCAAGAAGGAGGTCATCCTCAGTGCGGGTGCTTTCAATAGTCCACAGTTGTTGTTGCTTTCAGGAGTAGGAGCTTCTGATGAATTGCAAAAATGGGGGATACCCCTAAAAAAAGAACTGCCAGGGGTAGGGCAAAACTTGCAGGATCACCTGTTTGTCAATACTTCAGCGATTACCACCTCAAAAGGCCTCAATCACGCATTGACGCCGTTTAATCAACTGCGCTACCTGTTGCAATACGCCTTCCAAAAATCGGGGCCAATGACCATCGGGCCTTTAGAAGCCGTAGCGTTTACCAAAATATTCAAAGACCATGACCGCCCGGATCTGCAATTGCATTTTGCCCCCATTCAAGCGGATTACTCTACCGACCTGCACAATTGGAAGACTTTGCCTACCGTAGATGGATACAGCATTTTACCTACGCTCCTCAAGCCCAAAAGCAGAGGCTACGTTGGGCTGCATTCAACGGATCCCAATGCTGCGCCCTTGATTCAACCCAATTTCTTGAGCCAGGAACATGACCTGAATATCTTGGTAGAAGGCATCAAGTTGGCCATGGAAATCATGGAAAAGAAACCTTTGCTGGACTTGACCAAATCCCGGGTGATGCCACCTGCCTACGGGGCATCAGACGATGCCATTGCCGATCACATCAAACACCGGGTTGAAACGGTTTACCACCCCATCGGAACCTGTAAAATGGGTAGTGATGAGTTGGCGGTGGTTGATGATCAATTGCGGGTACATGGCATCGAAGGCTTGCGCGTAGTCGATGCATCGATAATGCCTACGATTGTTTCGGGCAATACCAATGCGTCCGTCATTATGATTGCAGAGAAAGCTGCGGATTTTTTCATCGTTCCTTAGGTAGTGTTGATTGATTTTTACTGCTCATTCTTTTTGGCCCAATACCTCAACAACCCAGCCACACTCATGTGGGCAGGATTGGCAGCAGCGTATTTTTCCAAATCATCGCTATTGGCGCCGCCTTCTACCAATTGTTGTTGTACATATTCCTCAAAAATGGGTACAATGGTTTCGGCAGGAGTTTGGGCATCAAAATGCGGTTTGATCCAATTGGCCCAATCCAGTAGGCGTTTTTCCAAATCCAGTAAATGATGCGGAATATCTTCGCTGACTGACCCAAAATGGGTCAAGAACAATTGAGAAGGCTTCAAGCTCGACAACAAACGAATGGATTGCAACCAATCTTCTACATTGATGTCTGGCGGTGGACAAGGAGGTACTACGATGCCATTGCCAATTTTCACACCAGCTACATCACCTGTAAATACATTATCACCGATTTGCCATACCAAGTGGTGTACAGCGTGGCCAGGCGTATGCCAGGCTTTGACCTGCAAGTCTTCAAGATAGATGGTTTCCCCATGTGCAACCACCCGGAGCTGCTCTTGCGGGATAGGATTCATTTCTCCCCACAGCATATCCATTTGATCTTGATAAATGCGGCGCGCAGAATTGAGTAATTTTTCAGGATTATTCATGTGCTTTGCCCCAAATGGATGGAGGTAAATGGTTGCACCATGCTTGGCAAATGCCCAGGCCGCTCCAGCATGGTCAAAGTGAATGTGGGTGATGAAAACATGCTTAATATCTGCCGGGGTGTAGCCATATTGGGCCAGTCCCGCTTCAAGTACTGGGAATGTGGAGTAAGGCCCCGTTTCAATCAGAACTGGGCCACTGTCGGTTTCTATCAGAAATGCTGCTATCGCTTCCGAAGCACCCAAAAATTGAAGGTCGAGGATTTTGATCATAAGCTTGTTTTGAGTTGGTAAATATAGGATGAAGAGTTGAACAGTTGAACTATAAATGAAGCGAAAAGTTTAATAAAAGAAACCTGAATGCTTACCTGCTTAGTTAAAAACAGTATCATTGTAACCTACTATAAACCATTTCAATTTCATTTAGGCATGCGGCATATCATTTCTACCTGTGTATTGTGTTTTTCCCTACAGTTATTGGTTGCTCAAACCTCATCGCTTCAACTTAGTCGCCCAGAACTGCTCAATAAAGTCAAAGGCATGCTGATTGGTTCCGCTATTGGCGATGCGATGGGCGCGCCTACCGAAATGTGGTCGCGCGATAACATCAAAATGGAGTACGGTTTCGTTGACCACCTGGATTCCATGGTGCGTGAACCCTCGCCCGAAGGTACCTGGCGCATGAACCTCCCTGCAGGTGGCACTACCGATGATACGCGTTGGAAAAAACTGGTGGTGCAATACTTGTTGAACACCGGAAGCAAGGGCGAATTCAGTGCAAAAGATTTCGCCAGCCTACTAGTAAAAGAATACGAAGCAGCCATCAAAGGGCTCAAGAACACCGAAGGATTTGCTCCCGAACCTTATGAAGACCAGGCCCGGCGCATGGCCTGGTTGCAAGAGTGGGCTTTGGTGGCTCGTCCTTTCATTGCTGGAGATTACCTTAAATATAACGAAGCCCTCAACCGTTTTTACGGAGGAGAAATGGTCTGTGGTGGCCTTTTGTATGCTCCTGCTACAGGCTTGCTTTTTCCTGGAAACCCTTTGAAAGCCTACGAGGAAACCTATAAAATCTGCATTTTTGACATCGGATATGCCCGTGACCTGAGTGCATTAATTGCCGCCATGACCGCGCAGGGGATGACTAAAGGTGCGACTGGAGAATCGATGTTGTCGGTTTTTCGGGATGTGGATCCACAAGGTTTTTTCAAAAGCCGCCTGGTGGGGCGCTCCGCTTACCGCATTTTGCGCGAAGCGCGGCAGATCATTTTTGCAACCCAAAAATTGCAGTGGTCTGATGTAGACAGCACCAAATTACCCCATCCAAAGCACCTCAAGCTGGATGCGCTGTACCTGACCCGCATGCAAAAGGCGTTTGAATTGCTGGACGCCAAAAACCAGGACATGCCCTTTCATGCCGGAGAAATCACCCTTGAAGTGCTAACAGCCATGCTTTTTGCAGATTTTGACTTTGAAAAAGCACTCATTTTTCTGGTCAATTATGGTCGCGACAACGATACCACTTCGGCTATTTTAGGGGGAGTCCTGGGGGCATTTTGCGGAGCAGATCATCTGCCTGCCCGCTTGGTGGAACCGGTTCTGCGGGAGAATAAAAAACTCTTGGATAACGATTTGGAACAAATGGCCAATCAACTGACCGATAAAATTCTGGCAATGCAACAACATTAATTACCTATGCATTTAGACAAAGATCAACTGCCTGAGATCGAAAACTGGTTGCTCGATCACCAAATTATTGCCGGTAACGAGCCCGTCATATCTGCTGAAAAAGCAGGCGAAGGCAACATGAATTACACCCTACGCGTAAAAACCACCGAGCGCAGCCTGATCCTGAAGCAAGCCCGGCCCTACGTAGAAAAATACCCGACCATTCCTGCGCCCATCGAACGGGCGGACATGGAAGCCGCGTTTTTTGCAGCAACCTCATCCTGGGAAAGGGTAGGGGGGATGCTCCCCAAATCGTTGTATTTTAGCCCAGAAGATCATTTGCAAGTGATTGAAGATTTGGGCGAAGGGACAGATTTTACGGCCTATTATGCCCAGAAAGAGGCTTTGCCTGAATCTGATCTCGCACATCTGCTCGTCTTTTTGCGTACGCTGCACCAACAAAGCCGGGAAACACCATCCGCCACAAATTTTCAGAACCGCGCCATGCGGGAGCTCAACCATTTCCACATTTTTGATTTTCCGTTTCAGCAAGAGAATGGCCTAAACCTAGAAGCCATTCAACCTGGATTGCAATCACTGGCTGAACGGACTATTTTTTCACACCCGACCTTGCGAACAAAGACCCTGGCCCTGGGCCAAATTTACCTGGCTGACGGAGATACGCTGCTGCACGGAGATTTTTTTCCAGGCAGTTGGTTGCGCACCAGAAGAGGCGTTTTTGTGATTGACCCAGAGTTCTGTTTTCGAGGAACTCCTGCTTTTGACTTGGGGGTTTGTCTGGCGCATTTGTGTTTCTGCGGCATGACCTGGAGTGCTGCACTAGATTGCTTCAATACCCATTATGGCGAATTTGATGCCGCTGCTTGTCAGGATTTCGCAGCAGTGGAAATCCTGCGCAGATTTTTTGGCGTCGCGCAATTGCCCTTGGACATGGGCATTCCTGAAAAGGAAACCTTGACAAGATTGGCAATGGAACAACTTGGGTTGGAGCTGGAATTGTGAGAAGGTGGAGTTTTTTGATCTCACATTACGCAGTACTTAAAAGTCCACATAACCTGAAATATCCATAGCAATGCGGAAAAGGCCTTATTGAAATCCCGATTTTGCGGAAGTGGAGGCGGGTTAAGCGAAAAACTGTTTGAGACCCGACGCAGGAGGGGCGAGTTTTTTTCGCGCCGCCGGAGCTTTCGCAAAATCGTAGGATTTCAATACAGCCTTGATTTTTTTGGTTACTTTTTGTATCAGACAAAAAGTGACAAGCGTTCCATCAACGCCTCCGCTTCATCATCCCTCCGCCACCGGCGGGAGCGCCAGAACCAAAACCTGGCATTTTGCTCATGTTGTGCATCATCTTGCGCATCTGCTCAAATTGCTTGATGAACATGTTCACGTCGTTGAGGGTGCGGCCACAGCCGCGGGCAATACGTTGTTTGCGGCTGATGTTGAGCAAATCTGGATTGTTGCGCTCTTGCGGCGTCATCGATTGAATGATCGCTTCCACCTTTTTAAAAGCGTTGTTGTCGATTTCCACGTTGCGGGTCAGCTTGTCCATGCCCGGTATCATGCCCATGATGCTTTTGAGATCCCCCATCTTTTTGATCTGGTTGATCTGCGCCATGAAGTCGTTGAAATCGAATTTATTTTTCTGGATTTTTTTCTCCAGTTTTTTGGCGAGTTCTTCGTCAAACTGTTCCTGTGCCTTTTCAACGAAGGATACGATGTCCCCCATCCCCAGAATCCGCTGTGCCATCCTGTCTGGATAGAACATGTCAAGGGCGTCCATTTTTTCGCCAGTACTGGCAAATTTGATGGGTTTACCCACGGTGTACTTCACCGAAAGTGCCGCCCCACCACGCGTATCGCCGTCCATTTTGGTGAGTACCACCCCATCAAAGTTGATGGTTTCGTTGAAAGCCTGTGCGGTATTGACGGCATCCTGACCCGTCATGGAGTCTACTACAAACAAGGTTTCCTGCGGCAGAATGGCCTCCTTGATGTTTTTGATCTCGGCCATCATTTCTTCGTCGATGGCCAAGCGGCCAGCGGTATCCACGATGACTACGTCGCAATTGTTGGCAGTAGCGTATTGTATGGCTTTGAGCGCAATTTGTACCGGATTTTTGCTTTCCGGTTCTTTGTAGATCGGCACGCCGACCTGCTCTGCCAATACCGTCAACTGATCCATGGCCGCAGGACGGTATACGTCACAAGCCACCAACAGTGGACTTTTTTTCTTTTGGGTCTTGAGCCAATTGGCCAATTTACCGCTGAAGGTCGTTTTACCTGAGCCCTGCAACCCCGCGATCAAGATCACGGTGGGTTTGCCAGTAAGGTTCAATCCTGCGGCCTGGCCGCCCATCAACTCGGTCAATTGATCCATGACGATCTTGATCATCATCTGACCCGGAGAAACGGATTTGAGCACGTTGTCAGAGCCAAGGGCTTTTTCCTTGACCTTGTCCGTAAACTCTTTCGCTATTTTATAACTAACGTCCGCATCAACCAACGCACGGCGAATTTCCTTGATGGACGCAGCTACGTTGATCTCGGTTAACTTGTTTTCACCCTTGAGTACCTTTAAGGCACCTTCCAAACGTTCACTTAAACTTTCAAGCATAATTCACTAGATTAAAAACAGGCAGCAAATATACGAAAAACATGGAACTGGTAAAGTGGAAAATGAAATTTTGAGCCGCACAAAATTCATTTAAAAGCCCTCATTGCCTGGTTTCTAAAATTATTGTGCGAAACCTTCCCCAAGAACAGCTTAATGGTTATATTTAAGCATAAATTTTTTGAACTCCTCAAAAACCCAAATTATCTTATGTCGACAACTACACGGATTTTATTGATCCTGGCGGTTTTGGCATTGTACTTTTTCGGTCTGCTCAATTTTTGCTCCCGGCAAATTTGCGAAGCTTGCGGTACAAACCAAACCAATTCAGGAATATTGTCAGATTCAGATTCAGCTGATACCACGAGGCAATATCCCATCCAATTCAAGTTTGGGGATATGAATCCAGCCAAAGGCCCTGGATTTGACTCCTTGATTACTGCGGTGATGGCAGGAAACAACGATGATCAAATTTTGGAAATCGTTGGGTTGTTTTACGAAGGTGAAGCAGCACCTGCGGGCTTTGAAACCATGGGCCTTGCCCGGGCAACCGCAATTCGGGATGCTTTTTTCAAAAACATTCCTGAAGAACGCATTCGCCTGCGTGGTCGCCTGTTGAACACCGCTCCTCCCGCTGACAAAAACGCTTGGTTGAGCGCTTCGGAATTCAGTTGGGTTGCCAAAGAGAAAGTGATCCCCGAAACGGTAGAAGAAGTGGCCGATGGCGCCATCATCCGTTTCCCATTCAATTCTACAGAAAAGGATTACGATCCTAAAGTAGATGCCTACCTTCAAACCTTGGCCAAGCGTGTAGCCAAAACTGGCGAACGCATTGACCTGACCGGGCACACCGACAGCAAAGGAGAACCCGATTACAACCTTAAATTGGGACAGAGCCGCGCAGTACAAATTCGCGACCTGCTGGTGAAATTGGGGGTTAAAACAGACCTGATCAGCACTGCTTCTAAAGGAGAAGCCCTGCCGGTAGCTGCCAATACCACCGAAGAAAACCGCCACAACAACCGTCGGGTTGAAGTGCGCTTGATCAAAAAATAATCCGAAAATCAAAAAACAACCTAGTCATGTTGACAAACATTCTATTGCTACATATTCCAGTTCCGTGCTGGCTTCCTTTATTGTTGGCTTGTATCCTGCCTTTTTTGCTGGGGCTTTTGTTGGGTTGGCTGCTTTGGGGCAAACGCAAAAATACAGCCGATTCTTCCACCACAGTTTTGACTTCCTCTTCAGAGTCGATCCACCGTGCCAGTGAGCTGGAAAAAGAAATGGTAGACCTCCGCTACAAATTGGATGAATGCCACAAAGAAAACGATGAATGGCACAAAAAAACCATGCATGCTGAAGCAGAAACTGCTGGTCTGAAAGCCAAATTGGAAGTAACCAACGCCAACCTCGCCGCTTTGGTGGTGGCCGCCGAGAAACCCAACCTTGATTTGGAATTGGCAGATATCGAGCATGATTCAGCAATGGTAGTAGCTGGTACAGATACCAATGCCTACGCCACTTTGTTTGAAAGCGATAACCTGCAAATTGTAGAAGGCATTGGCCCCAAGGTTGAAGTGATTTTGGAAAATGCAGGCATCCAAACCTGGGGAGACCTTGGTGGAAAAACACCTGAGGAGCTTCGTGCAATTTTGGGCGCAGCTGGCCTGGGCATGATGAATCCCGACACCTGGTCTCAACAGGCTCAATTGGCGCATGAGGGCAAATGGGACGAATTGGTTGAGTACCAAAGATTCCTGGGTGGTGGCCGCGAAAAAGCAGGCGACTTCAGCAATGATGCCAAGATTGAAAAAATGGCAGCTAAAGTATTGGAACTGCGTAGTGTAGGCTCCGATCGGGCAACTTACGGACGCATTTTCCTGGACAACAACCTGCAAATCATCGAAGGCATTGGCCCAAAAGTTGAATCGCTGTTGTATGAAAATGGCATCCGCAGTTGGGATGACCTGGGTGCTAAATCTTCGGATGAACTCAATACCATTCTTGCCGGAGCAAGCTTGAGCATGATGAATCCCGATTCATGGCCCCGCCAGGCACAATTGGCCGCAGCCAATGATTGGGATACACTTGCTACACTACAACACAGTCTGGATGCTGGCCGCAGCAATGTAGGCGATGGCGACAACCCTGCCAAAGTGGACAAACTGGCTGAAAAACTCAGCTCTGCACGTTTGGCCAGCCGCGAAGCAAGCATCAATTACGCCGCAATGTTTGGTACAGACAACCTGCAAATCATTGAAGGCATTGGCCCTAAAGTTGCTGCGTTGTTGACCTCCAATGGCATCGCCACCTGGGCAGACCTGGCCAGCAAATCTCCTGATGAAATCAAGCCAATTTTGGATGCTGCGGGCTCTGCCTACAAAATGATGGATCCTACTTCCTGGCCACAACAAGCCAAACTGGCTGCGGAAGGCCAATGGTCGGCACTCATCGAGTTCCAGAAATTCCTGGATGGTGGCAAAGAATCTTCTGGTGATTTTGAAACGCCTTCCAAAGCGGAAGACATGGCGCTGAAAATCCTGGGCTTTAGCAACAATCCGGAAGACCTGAAAATTGTAGAAGGCATCGGCCCAAAAATTGAAAGCTTGCTTAAAGCAGCTGGAATCAACAACTGGGACGATCTGGCTACTACTTTAGTGGCCCGCTTGTACGAAATCCTGGACGCTGCTGGTGAAAACTACCGCCTGGCCAAACCTGCCACTTGGCCACGCCAAGCTGCACTCGCTGCCGAAGGCCGTTGGGACGAACTGAAAGAATACCAGAAATTCTTGGACAAAGGAAGCAATCCTGCATAATTAAATATGTTGAAAAGTTGAAGAGTTGAAAGGTTGAAGAGTTGTCGGTAGTGCAGAAATCGGAGCCTCAATAGCGTAGCTCAAAACCTGCATTGCCAGACGCTTCAACTTTTCAACTTTCAACCTTTCAACTTTTCAACCCTCATAAGTATGTTACCCAAAATCACCCTGGGCTTAGCCCTGTTGCTACTGCCATTGTGTATGATGGCGCAAAAGTCGAACAATCCAGCCGCCAAAGGCTTCAACGAAGCAGGATCTGACCCCAAAGCCATCGCCATTGCCGATCAAGTCATGGAAGCCATGGGCGGACGCAAAGCCTGGGATGCTACCCGTTACATCACCTGGAGTTTTTTTGGCCGCAGAACTTTGTTGTGGGACAAAAAAGAAGGGCAGGTGCGCATCGATGTCCCGGCTGACAAGAGTACCTATATCATTGACGTAAACAAGGAAACTGGCCTCATCAAGCACAAAGGTAATGTGATGACCCAACCTGATTCCATCAAAAAATACGCTGGAGTAGCCAAATCCATCTGGATCAACGATTCCTACTGGTTGATCATGCCTTATAAAATGAAAGACTCTGGCGTAACCCTCAAGTACAAGGGTGAAATGCCCACCGAAACGGGCGCAGCAGCAGAGGTACTGGAATTGACCTTTGCCGGTGTTGGCCGCACCCCCGAAAACCGCTATATGGTTTTTGTAGACAAAACGAGCCACCTGGTGGTGCAATGGCATTACTTTAAAAACGCGAGTGACGAAAAACCAAGCATCGCAACGCCCTGGGAAAACTACCAGAGACAAGGCAAAATCCTGATTTCAGGCGATCGCGGTGGTAACCGCAAGCTGACCGATATTCAGGTGTTTGAGAGTGTGCCTAAAGAGAAGTTTACGGTTTTGTAGTATGGCGAATCCAAGGATTACAAAAAATTAATAGCATTTTACAATCCTAATCACATCTGGAATTTTGTAACCCGCCGTTGAAACAGCGGGTTACAATTCTAAATGTATTTGAGCGATAAGTCCCCCAAACTCCCGTTATTTCAACTCCTTCAGCAGTGCGTCAACCGCCGCCTTCAACTGCTCATCTGTTCCTTTTGCCGTATAATCCAGTGAATTATCGACAATGATATCTGGAATAGCTGGCCCCAATTCCTGATTCTTATCCGTGGTTTTGGTAAACCAGCCGCGGAAAGGCAAGCGCACAAAAGATCCATCAATCAAACCTCGACCTCCAGTCGAAATCACCGAGCCATTCGTAGTCTGGCCTACCAATTTTCCGATTCCCAGAGATTTATAAGCATGAGAAAAAATCTCGGCGTTCGAATAACTGCCCTCGTTGCAAATGGCAACCGAAGGCTTTAGCCAGGCTGAAAATACCAGCCGTTCTCCAGTAGGGTAGTAGTCGCGGAACTTTTTCTTGTCTTTTTCCAGGTCTTCACTGGCTCCCCGTGGAATGGTGTAGGCGTGTTGCTTGTAGTTGAGGACGGTCATCAGGTAATCGGCGGTAGAGCCACCACCATTGAAGCGCACGTCGATAATCAACCCATCCTTGCCATAACCCGCGGCAGTGAACTCTCGTTCTACCTCCTCAAAACTCGGAATATCCATCCCGCGAATGTGAATGTAGCCCAAACGGCCTTTCGACCACTCCTCAACCAATTTTTTTCGGTTATCAACCCACTCATCATATAAGTTGTCTCCCAGGGTTGAACTAGGACGAATCACCACTTCCCGGCTTTTGCCGTCGGCACTTTGAACATTGAGCAATACTTTTTCATTCACTTGACCATTCAAGTTTTCATAAAAATTACTCGTTTCATTGTAGGGAATCCCATTCACTGCGGTAATCACCTCGCCAGAATTGAGTTGACTGCCAACCTTACTGGCCGGGCTTGCGGGGACGACCCGATTTACCCGCATTCCTTCTTTACCTGGCATCAATTCTACACCCAACAATCCAGTGGCTTCCTGTTGGGTTTCCGCACGGTCGGGCGCGGTCAGAGCCATATGGCTGGAATTGATTTCTCCCAGGAGGTAGTTAAACATATCGCGAAAGTCGTTGTTGGTGGAGGCGTTGACACAGCGCTCACGGTATTTTTGTCTCAAGGCCGTCCAATCGTAACCGTGCATTTTAGGATCGTAAAATCCATCCCGAATGGTGCGCCAGGCTTCTTCAAATACTTGCAAGCGCTCGGCGGGATAATCGATTTTCATTTTGGCGATATAGGGCAAACCTTCGGCAACTCCCGACTTAACATCTACGCGCGAAAATCCTCCTTGTCGGCCATAATACACGTATTTCCCTTCTTTGTCCATTTGCAAACCAAAGGGATTACTGCCACCCTTGGTGATTTCTTTTAAATCCTTACCGTCCCATTTGACGCTGTACAAATCGCGGCCACGTGCTGTACTGCTCAACGCACTGTAAAAGAAAGTTTGTCCATCCTTGGAAATGACTACTCCAGTTTCATCTCCAGGAGAACTGGTTACTTGCACCAGTCGTTGGTGAATGTTGTCAAAGTCGATTTGAATGGGTTTGGATTCTGCTTTGGAGCTATTTTTTCCTGCTCCCGCAGTGGTTTCACTTGGATTTTCTTTTTCAACCCAATCCTGACTCACTTTTTCCCAATCTTCTTTTTTCAACCAAACAAACCACACATCGGCATTGCGGTTGTTGCGTGATGAGATAAACCCCAATTTGGAGCCATCGGCGCTCCAAAAAGGTTGCGAATCAGTTCTTGGGTGCATGGTGACATTGACGGGAGCCTTGGAGTTGTCGGCAGCATGGATGAACACTTCGTCGTTGAAGTACAAATCGCCCATGGAGTAAGCAAGCCATTTGTTGTCTGGACTCCATGTAACGCCGTTTGCTTCAGTCCAACCATTTACCAACATCTTTTCATTGCTTAGTTTGCCATCGCCAGCAATTTCAACTACAATTAAATCTCCCCGCCCTCGCCCATATGCGATTTTCTTACCATCGCCAGAAACCACCGGAGAAGATTCATCTTCCGGGGTATTGGTTAGGCGGATCAATTCGTGTTTGAGAGACTTAAATGGATTGGGCTCAGCGCGGTCAGCTGAACGCAGCAAGAACAATTCAAAATTTCCATCAATGCGGTCAGAACAAAACACCAAGGAGGTATCACTCAACCAACTGGGATTCATGTCGCGATTGGGATGATCGGACACATTGACGCTGCGGTTTTTTTCTTTGTCAGCCTCTTTGATAAATACTTCCCCACGAATGGTATAGGCGATTAACTTTCCATTGGGTGAGATTGCCAATTCGCTTCCTCCGTTGCTTTGGGTTTTTATTTCAGTAGGGTCAAAGCGTTCATCCGCAGCAATTTGGATGTTGATTTTGGTGCCACTGCCTTTGCCCGCTTTCATGAGGTACAAATTCATGTCTTTTTCAAAAACAATGGTCGACCCATCGCTTGAAATGCTGAAATGGCGAATGGCTTCGTCTTTAAAAGTAGTCAATTGCTCAGGACTGCCCAGGGCTTGTCCGTTTTCGTTGAGATTGATCCGGTACAGGTTGTAGGTGCCTGAAATGGAGCTAAGGAAATACAAAGCACGATTGTTGCCCCAGCGGGGTAAGATGTCGTTGGTTTCAAAAAGCGGCAATTTATTGCACTTTTTGCTTTTGGTATCGTAAATCCAGATTTCCCGATTGGCGCTCCCCTTGTAATCTTCCCGAAAAACGGGGTTGATGCTTCCGCGCACCAGGGCGACGAAACGGCCGTCGGGAGAATAAGTCGGATCATAAGCTTCTATATCCAACAAACGAGATTCGGTGCCACCGGCAGCATTGATGCCATACACTTCTGGGTGACCTCCAATTTGTCGAAACTCCCGATTGGTATTGAATACAATTTGGCTATTTGAAGCCCAGCTCATTACATTGTCCCCTGCGGAATGAAAAGTCAATCGTTTGGGATTGCCACCTTCGGAGGGTACCACAAATACATCGTTGTTGCCGTACCGTGCTCCTGAAAAAGCAATTTTTTTGCCATCTGGACTGTAGATGGGATTTCCTTCGTAGGCTTCATGGATGGTGAGGCGGGTTGCTTTTCCGCCAACGGATGGAACCGTCCAAATATCACCCTGGAATGAAAATGAAATTTGAGAACCATCATTATTGATTGCCGGATGGCGCAGCAAAAGATTGGATTGGCCAGATAATGCAATAGAAACAATTGTCAAGGCCAGCAGTGTAACTAGTTTTTGCATGGTTAGGTTGTGCGTGTAAACAATCAGGTGAAACGGGAAAATTCCCGATAAACAGTCTGCTAATTTAGAGCACACGAACTGATCATAGCCCAATTTTCGCCCGTTGTATCCATGCAAAAAAAGGTAATTGGGCTATTATTTTTTTGGGTTGAGGTTCAACAGTAAGGAAACGACGTCAAAATTACTCACTGCGCAGGCCACTTTGTTTAATTCCCACCCCTTAAAAAAATGATGACTCCACTGATATGGATTGGACTTGTTCATGTATCTTTGATCAACACAAGTTGAGGGCTTTACAATTAGTCAAAGAATGGGCATCTTTGCATAAACAAGAACTCAGAACCAATTGGGAAACTGCTCAATCAGACAGCCCCCATTTTTTTAAAATTGACCCACTTGAGTAATATGATCCACCTCATCAAAGAAATTCTCCAAGTCGAGCCTTTCACGGTGACTGTCCGCTACAATACAGGAGAAGTGCTTAGCATCCCATTTAAACAACGCTTGCAGAAATGGGCTACTACTGCAGACAGCCCATTCTCCAAGCTGCTTCAAGAAGATTATTTCTCCCAAGTTCAGCTTGATCCAGAGGCCGAAACGCTGGTATGGCCCAATGGGTTAGATTTTTGTCCCGACACCCTTTATACATGGGCACTTGAGGCCGAGGTAACTCCTGTTTCGCGCTAAGGACGCCGTCTTCCGCTTGTTCAAGTCTTCCCCATATACCAGTGTCATCCTATGAAAGTTAATGGGAAAACTTGAGCTAGCCGGAATAATTATAGATTAATAGCCAAATTGAAGAAGCAAATGTATAGTCTGGTCTTTAAAAAATCTTTTTCACACAATGGTTCACACTCGTCATTGTGGATGAAGTTTATCGGGAATGAAACCATTATGGCGGATGGTGGTGTGTTGTGTCGGTACAACAAGGGAGAACTGGTTCCAATCTATCAATTTGATCGAAACATCTACTTGATGCAAGTGGCGCAGCATGTTCTTCATATATTGTTGTATGAACCGAATCAATTCTTTCTATGGCGTTTTGATGGTTCATTACCTGAATTCAGTTCAACTGAACTACAGATTTACTATGAAAATAGTAAATCTGAATTTGGTTCATATTTTATTAAGCATCCAGATTCACCTAGAGAAATCGGCATTTTTGATTTTAAAAAAAATTGTCCTTTATTTAAAGGAGAAAAAAAGAGTAGCTACATTATAGCTAATGGAAATTTGTTTTTAAGTTTAGCTTCCAATGATTTGCTGGTATATAGGTTTTCGGATGCAGGTGATCAACTATGGAGCTGCCAGCTGCCCAATCGACCATTTTGGCAAGATAATACTGGACCTGATGAATTGATAAATGATAAAATAACTAAAATAATAGGTATACATAATGCCTTGATTTGGGTAGCTACCATGTCAGGCAGTATCTATGCTATAAATATCGACACTGGGAAAATTATTTACGGTGTCCAAAACCCTGATCAAGAACAAGTTAAAGACATTTGGAAGAAGAAGTTTTTGACTGGAAAAACTCAATATTCTCTTAAAGATGTGCCTAGTATTACAAAATCTGTGGAATTTGAAACGAGTGAATTTGATGCTAAGAATAACATGATTTTTGGGCTTTGGATGCAAAAATACTGGGAATTTGACGTTCACCGACCAAATGAATCTCTTCGTGTAGTAGACATGGGTGGTTATCTAAAACAAAAAAATTATCAATCGCTGGATTTTGTCTCTAATTCCTTACCTTTTGATGACGAATACATCTACACTTGTGAGAGCTATCAAGGTATTATCGTTGCCATCAACAGGAAGACACTAGAAATTGACTGGTCATATGAAATTGACATAGAACCACAAGGATTGCTTCGGAAGATTTTAACAGTTTATTACCACAACAATCAATTGTTTGTAGTAGACCGAGAAAACACCTTATATGTTTTTGAAAAAACAAATGCAAGCACATGAAAAAACTTGAACTAGCGGGGTTGAAGCGTTGTTGGGAGGAGCAACTTAGATTATGTGACACTTATAGCTCAAATACATCTACAATCTTGTAACCCTCGACTTTAGTCGGGGGCTTAAGGCTACCCACCTACTCACATCTAACTTCACTCCAGAGGCTTGCATCATGAAATGGTAAATGATGGAAACCTCTGGAAGGATGTTAGATGTGAAGGGTGAGTGCCCTTGAATCCACCCGTTGAAACGGGCGGTTACAAGATGATAGATGTGGTCAGTGTTATCTGCTGGTGCCTAGTCTTCTATCTTGAAATCTACATCATTTGTCATTCCTCAAATTCTCATTTGAAACTCGTTTTCGGAGCGCTTCAAGTTCTTGTTTGAGCTGTTCGACTTCTTGTTTGGTGCGAGTTTTCTCTTGTTTGTCTGCACTATCTTTTAAAAAACAAAAATCTTTTTTATTTTTGCCTGTGCTGGATGTTTTGCTAATCACCCTAAATTCCTAATTTTTTTAAAGCAAAACATCATGTTAAACCCAGAGCTTGGATCTTACCAGCAGAACTTGCACTTCAAGCAAGCATTCAAGGACTTAGGCTTAAACCTAGCCGAAGTATTTGTATTCACTCCAATGGATTTGGACTTGGAAAACCGACGGCTGGCAAACCTATTGACTTTTGTAAAAAAGTACCAGCAATATGGCAGCCAGGAACTGATGGAATTGGAAAAGGGTGATTATTGTTTTCCACCAATCTCGCCGGGCATTTCGCCGGAAAGTGATTGGTATCGCTTTGAATTGTGGCTACAGGGAGAACCCATTCGCAAAACCATCCGCGAGCAGATGCCCAGAATGTTTAAAGTCAAAAATCCAGCTGAGATCCCAGAAGCGGAGCTGGAAGCTGAATTGGAAAAACTGTTGGATGCAGTTGAACAAGCCGGATATGGGATCAGCCTCAATGAGGGAATTCCTGCTCGACTGGTGTACAAGGCAGTCGCGGAATGGATTGGAGAGGAATTTGAACTGAGCAGTCCAGGTAGTGGCGGTTGGTTTTTTGATGGCTGTAGCGGCTTTTGTCCCGATTGTATGCAACGCCCCTGGTGCGATACAGGACTCAATTGCTGTTGGTCAGAAGACGAGGAAGCCGGCAAAATGTTCTTAATCGACGAGTTGAAGGATTATGTTTCGGCCAGTCCGCAGTCTTTGGCCATTTTGCAAGAGATTCAAGCGGAAAAGGATGCTTACATGGCCAAATTTATGGAAGAAAATAAAAATTCAAACATCACTGGCGTTGGAGATGATGATGAGGACTGGAGGGTGAAACGGAATTGAAAGGAGTACTCTTGATTCAATACCCGCTTATTCAAGTCTTTCCCCATGTACCAGCGTCATGCTATGAAAGGTAACGGGGAAGACTTGAACTAGTGGGGAAATCAAGCCATAAATCTAAGCACATGAAAACAAGAGTCGTAGCTTCAATTGTCGACGTAAATCAGTATGCTATTTTTACTTTTTTCACTTCAATATGCTTTCTTCTGCTTTTCTGTAAGAACGGCGTAGCTGAATTGGTTAGTTCAAGTAAGAAGGAAAAGATATTGTACCATCCGGCAATTTTTTTGAAACCAGTTAAAGAAATAGACAGTATGGAGGTCAAAGAAATCTTTGATTATAAAAAGAATAATGATTCAATTCATAAGTTTTCATATGGAGATGGGTTTAACTATGTACTTTTACAAAAAAAAGTTAAAGACTGGTGGGATTATTACCCATATTTGGACCTTAATAATTTAAAACATCCAATTAATAAAGAATATATACCCAGCCCTGGCCTTGTCATATGTTGCATTAGATATAGATTAAGTCCTGATGAAGACATGATTTTTTTCTACTATTTTGGTGATATGGTAAGTTCAACTAGGCTCACACCAGATTTAGTTATTAGCAAGTTTGATGGAAAATCTAAAAAATATAATGTTATTTTCTCAGGCAATCATTTTGAATATAAAACAGAAGATTTTGGGGAATATAAAGGCAATTTTTATTTTCTCAATGACTACGGAAGAGAACGAGTGGATGTTTACAAATATATGAAGGGTCGATTTGAACAAGATGCTACACGTAAAATAATTTTGAAAGACTCCGCAGGAGTCGGCGTTCGTTTTATTGATTGGGATAAAACGCTTTGGCCTTAAATGCCAATTCTATAACTCACTCCGTGAGGTATAGAATGCAAAAATTCTGGGAATTTGACGTTAACCGACCAAATGAATCTCTTCGTGTAGTAGACATGGGTGGTTATCTAAAACAAAAAGCTCCATCCTCAACTCGGCACAATCACCCGAATAGCATTCTCCAGAATCGTAAACTCCGCCGGGCATTCGCCCAAAAACTCTCCATCGGCTTCCAAATACACTTTTTCATTTGCTGCGGACTCTACCACAATGCTTTTGGCCTGGTGCAAAGTAACCTTGCGGTGGCCACCAATCGTACCTGCATAAAACCTCGGCGTACTGAGAATTACATCCCATTTGGGGATTTTGCCCGCAATGGTCAAGCCCAATAAGCCATCATCAGGGATCGCTTGGGGCACAAATTGCATGCCTCCACCCGAAAATTTACAGATGCCAATGTTGATGGTGTAACAAAATTCCTGAATCGACTGGCCGTTGAAGGTGATTTTGCAAGCCAGTGGCTGAAAGCGAAACAAACAGCGTAAAATCCACCAAAGGTAAACAAAACGATTTTGGGCACTGACCTGGTTGTCGTTCATGGTTTTGACCACAAACGCATCGTAGCACAAGCCCGCCACATTGGTGAAATAACGCTGGGATTGTTGCCCATTCGTCCAATAACTGGCCATGCCAAGATCCTGCAAGCGACTGGATGAAGTAAACAACTGGGGCAGCCATTCGCGCCAATTGGCAGGGATGCCATACGTCCGAATCCAGTCATTCCCGGTGCCTACGGGCAGCAATCCGTACTGCACTTCGGTGGCTGGAACGATATTTTGCAGCATCAACCCATTGATCACTTCGTGATTGGTGCCATCTCCGCCTATTGCAATGATGTGGCGGTAGCCGATAGATAGGGCTTCCTGCACCATCGTGATGGCATGACCAGGGCCGATGGTAAAATTGGAAACAAAATCGATGGATAGCTTATAGAGTTCTGCTTCAATGGAAGGCCAGAGCTTTTTGACCAGGCCTCCGCCAGCAGCCGGATTTGCAATGATGAACCAATTGGGCATGTATAGGTATTAGGTTGTAATCGATTTCAAACTGAAATTTGAACCAAGCTCTTAATTTTTGTGAAAATAATTGCAATAAGCGCCTACTTTTCGTACTTTATTCGAGAATTTTGCGGCAAATTAACCAACTGAAACCATGTTCAAATCCGCATACCGCCTGTTTACGCTTGCCACACTATTGATCGCCTTTTCCAACTGCCAACCACAAAAGCCTGAAATTGAGGAAAAGACAGCACCTGTGTTCAGGTACAAAAAAGAGCAACACCATTTTTCCAAAGCTTCGGAAGGCTGCAAAACAGATTCAAACGAATGTGCCATTGTGGCCATGAATTACCCGCAGTTTAAGGAAGAGGGTGCCGTTTTTGCCCGCATCAATGATTCCATTTTGCACTACGTGAAAGCTTCGTTGACTTTCGAAGATGAAAAGTTGAACAATGATATGGATCTGGATGCGCTGGGCAATCGCTTTATCCAGGACTACAACGAGTATTCTGCCGAAGCCAAAACCCGCGCAGAAGAAGACAACTCCGAATTGTTCATCACGCCCTGGAACATCGAAACCGATGGCGCCGTCATTTTTGAATCGCCCAAAGCAGTTTCCATCCGGCTCGATGAATACGCCTACACCGGAGGTGCGCACCCCAATAGCAACACCAGTTTGTTTGTGTTCAACACCAGTACGGGAAAACCGATCAGATTGAAAGATCTGCTGAAAAATCAGGCTAAATTGGAACGCTTGGTCGAGCAAAAATTCCGCGAAACCCACGAATTGGCGCCCAACGCCAACCTCAACGACAAAGGGTTCTTCTGGGAAGGCAAATTTCAACTCCCTGCCAACATTGGCATTGTAGCCGAAGGGATGCTGTTCTTTTACAATTCTTACGAAATTGCCGCCTATGCTGTCGGCCCAACCGGTTTTGTGTTGAGCTGGGAAGAACTGGGTACATCAATTGACACCAACAAACTGAAATAAGCGAGCATGTCGAAACCACAGATCGCTTGGACTTTTCCTTTGTTTTTGGGCTTTTGGATGCTCCTGAATGTGCTACAAGCCACCTTCACCTCGTTGGATCCAGACGAAGCCTACTACTGGGTTTATGCCCAAAACCTGGACTGGGGCTATTTTGACCATCCACCTGCGGTGGCCTTGATGATCAAAATCGGTACTCTGCTGCTTCCCGGTACATTGGGACTGCGCTTTCTGGTGGTTTTGGCCAATGCGTTGACCTTGCTGGTCATCTGGGATCTGGCCGACCGCCCCCAGCGTGGTCGCAGTGTGTATGTCTTGCTTGCGTTGATGGTGGCCATGCCTTTTTTGCATTTGTACGGGTTTATCACTACCCCTGATGCCCCCTTGATGTTGTTTACGGCCTTGTTTTTTTGGGCCTACCGTCGGTTTTTGGCGCAGCCCAATTTAGCGTCTGCGGTATGGTGGGCGTTCATTATGGCGGCCTTGTTGTACAGCAAGTACCACGGTATTTTGTTGATCTTTTTTACGGTGTTGTCCAATTTGCGCTTGTTTCGCAATCCCTGGTTTTACCTGGCTGGCTTTTTGGGGGCTTTGCTGTTTTTGCCACATTTGTATTGGCAATACAGCCATGATTTTCCGTCGTTTCGCTACCACCTTAAAGGTCGCAACGATGTATACGAACTGAAGTATACCACTACTTACCTGCTCAATCAGTTGGTGATTTTTTCTCCTTTGCTGGTTCCTTCCATCGCGCTGGCATTTTTAAGGTTGCGGTTTGGAACCCCAATTTTGCGCGCTTATCGCCTGGTTGTTTTGGGCTTTTGGGCGTTTTTTTTGTGGAGTACCACCAAAGGCCACGTTGAGCCGCAATGGACTGCTATTCTGTCTATTCCGCTGGTGTTGCTCTTGTTTGCCTATGCGCAACAAAAAAGCTTTTCATCCAAAACCGTGATTGGTTTGGGGCTTGCTTCAGGAGGTTTATTGCTGCTTACCCGGCTTGCCCTGGTTTATATGATTGGCCCTTTGGGCAAAGACTTCAATAATCAGGGCTGGATCGATCAGGTACAGCAAAAGGCAGGCACAACGCCCGTTCTTTTTCACAATACCTACCGCAGCCCGGCGCTTTACGCCTTTTATACCGGCGAAAAAGCCTATGAACTGACCACGGCACAGTACCGCAAAAGCCAGTACGACCTCTGGAACGACGAAGTGGATTTGCAGGGCAAAAAGGTTTACCTGGTCATGCACGGCGATACCTACTGCACGCAATGCGACAGTTTGAATTTTGGAAGAAATAAAATGCTGGGCCTGGAACTCAAGGATTTTCAGGTAGTTGAGAAAATTACCCTGGAAGTGCTGGATGCGCCCCAATCGGCAGTAGCTGGAGATTCGATTTCCGTTCGGGTGAAACTGCACAATCCTTACCCTTTTTCAATTGATCCTCAGCGGGGGACTTATGCGGTGAAACCAGGAGTGGCCTTTCACCGACAGGGGCAAGTGCTGTGGGTAGAAGATTGTACCTCCAATCAGCCTTTGGGGATCTGGAAATCTGGCAAGGACTATATTCTGGAATTAAAATGCCGTACTCCGCTTGAATTTAAGGGCAAGCTGGATTTGGTGTTCGGTTTGCGGTACGCCAATTTACAGCCCACTTTGGCGGGTGAGGCAGTTGAATTGCTGATAAAATAAATTGTTTGCCGCAGGGAGGTGTTTTTATTTCACGCAGATTTCGCACAGATTGAAGCGCAGATTTTCGCAGAAAAAATCTGTGTAGAATCTGCGCTTCAATCTGCGCGAAAAAAAAATGTCCAGATAATCGCCCGAAGTATTATTCAAAAAATGGAATCCCGGGAATCGCATATTTTTTCATCCCTTCCTCGTTGATTTCTACCCCAATTCCTGGCTTTTCAGACACGGTGATGAAGCTGTTTTGCACCCATTCTCCTTCGTAATGCACAATTTCTTTGAACATGGGTTGGGTGTGGAAATAGGATTGCCACTCCAAAATCAAGAAATTGGGTACGGAAGCACAAACATGTGCTGACGCCATTGCGCCCAAGAATGAAGCGACCATATGCGGCGCAAAAGGCACATAATACAAATTGGCCAGGTTGGCAATGCGCTGCCCTTCGCCCAAGCCACCTGCTTTTTGCAGGTCGGGCATCACAATATCCACTGCACCGATTTCCAACAACCTTCTGAATCCATGCGCCAGGTAATGGTTTTCTCCGGCACAAATGGGCGTGCTGGACGATTCGCTGATCAACTTGTAGGCTTCCGCGTTTTCGGCGGGGATGGGTTCTTCCAGCCACATCAGGTTCAAGGGCTCCAATAGCTTGGCTACGGCCTGACCAGTCACCGCATCGTACCTGCCGTGCATGTCTACACAGATGTCGATGTTGGGACCCACTGCGGCTCTGGCTGCTGCAATCTGGTCGTACATGCGTTTGAGTTCTCCGTGGCTGGCTGTCCAGTTGTAGGCGTCGTATTTGTTGGGGTCATTGGCTTGGTCCAGGTCAAATTTGAGGGCATTGAATCCCATTTTGACGGCATTTGTTGCGGCATCAGCAAAGTCTTTGGGAGTCGGCAAATTTCTTTGGTAAAGCGCTGTATCACAATAGACCCTGACTTTATCGCGAAATTTTCCACCCAAAAGCTGATAAACAGGTAAGTTCAAGGCTTTTCCAGCCAGATCCCATAGGGCAGTTTCAATGGCAGAAAGCACCGCAATATACATACCCGATTGTGCACCCTGAAAAAAACCAGATCGGCGGATGTCTTCAAACAGCCGATGCACATTCAAGGGGCTTTTGCCCTTGATTCTTTCTCCAAAGTTTTTGACCAGGTGATAAGTGCCCGGGATGGCGTCTACGCCTTCGCCGCAGCCCCAGATGTCTTGATTGGTGTATATTTTGACAAAAAGACTGCCGCGGATGTAGCCACATTTCACCTCGGTGATTTTTAGGTCGGCAGGAGAGGAGGCTTTGGGGATGTTATCGATGGCAGTTTCATAGCCTTTTCCAAAGGCAGACAAGGAAACCATCGGGGTCAAAGCCGTAGCTATTGCGGCTTTGGATATAAAGGATCTTCTGGATGTAGGTTTTGACATGATTGAAAGGTTTTAAAAGTGGCGAAAAGGGGAGACTACCAGGTGCGACCTTTCAGGAATTCCTGGATTTGTTCTTTTGGAACGGGTAGCTTGTCGATGTGCAGATTGAGCCAGGCAGAAAAGTCTTTTTCGATCTCGTCGCTCCATTTGGTATCGATCTGTCCTGGAGTGTATTTTTGTTCGCGCAGGCGCAGGTGGCCAAACATGTCGCGCAGTCTGACAATTTCTGAAGTCTTGACAACTTTTTCCACCAAATGAGGAGGAATGAAAATCACGCCGCCATCACGGCCCAAAACGGCATCACCTGGCATTACGGTCGCTTTGCCAATGCGGGTGGGGTGATTGATGGCCACCAGGGTGGTATTCAATTGTCCGTCCGGATTGTTGAGGTGGTGAGAGGGGTGATAAGAACGGAAAAAGGAAGTAAAGGAACCAATCTCCCGCAGGCCACTGATGTCGCGAATTGCTCCGTTGTACACGATGCCATTGCCGGTTTTGGCAAAAATGGAGTTGCCCAGGTTGTCGCCGATGGTTGGCCCGTCTTCGTGCGCGCCAAACTGGTCTACCACGTACACATCGCGCTTGGTCAAAAGGTCGATTGGCCAGGAGTTTTGAGATTTGACCCGGCCATCTTTGGTATGCCCTTTTTCGTCAATAACCCGGTGGATATCGGGTCGCCCGGGCATGAAGGTCGCAGTGACTGCTCTGCCTACCAAGACGCTGTCTGGGTTGATGGTTTGCCACCCGTCGTCGTACTGAAATTTGTAGTTTTCGTTGCGCAGCACTGCCCAGGCTTCTTCGTGGGTGACCAGTTTCAGGCGATTGAGGAGTTGGTCGGACACTTTGGGACGGCCATCAGCATATCTTTCTCCTTTCCATTCCGGAGTAAGAAAAATCAGCTCTTCTTTACTGATTTGTTGGCCAATAGCAGGCAGGACAAAAGCCATGCTTGTGAAGACAAGCAGGCAAAATTTTAGTTTTGACATGTTGTGTTTGTTTATAGTTACAAAAAAATCCACTTAACTCAAAGATAGTTTTTTATCGAACTTTTCAGCTTTCTGGGTCAAATTTTGATTTCCAAAAGCGCCAGTACCCCCTTGTAATGCGCAGGTAGGCCTTGGGTATTGTCCAGGTCTATCGTTTTGAGGTAGCTGAAACCACATTTTTCATAATAATCAATCAGTTTTGGGTTGTCGCCCCAGGTATCTAGTCGGATGTACTCCAATTGATTGGCGAGGCAGTAACCCCGAGCCCATTCTACAATGATTTTGACAAAAGCCGCCCCTCTGAATTTTGGGTTGGTCACAATGCGGTGAATGTACACCGCGGGTTCGAGGTCTCTCTCTCCCCAGAAGATGGCATCGCTCAGGGTTGTAGCAAAGATGCAGGCTACTTCATCGTCGATGATGATTTTCCATTGTCGATTTTCCCGAATTTCGGTCTCAATCAGGCTGCTTTCAAAACCTTCCCATTGTTTGTTGAACACCTTTTTTTGAAAGGCGATGGCTTCGTCGTATAGGGCGAAGATGGTATCAAAGTCAGCTGGGGTGCTGTTGGTAATTTGCATAGCATGGGCTTATTTAACGCCAAATATCCCTGTTTTTATGGATTTAACGTCGGTTCGGAGATATTAAAAAAAAACATCCCCGAACCGACATTATTTTAATACTTCGCCGCTTGCCCAGGCTTGGGCAATGACAGTTTGATGAATTCCCGCAAATGTTCATTGCTGCTTTCCAGGTCTTCCTTGCGCAGGTACATCATGTGTCCACTGCGGTAGCCCTTCCAGCTCATGCGGTCTTTGAGTTTGCCACTGGGATCCATTTGCCACATGTTGTATTTGGCGTTGAAGTAGTCACATGCTCCATCGTAATAGCCAGACTGCACCATCAAATGCAGGTAGGGATTCTGTGCCATGGCCTGCCGCAGGTTTTCGCCCGTTTTATCGCCAGTACGATCCCAGGGATTGACGGGGCCAAACATGTTGTACTTCAAATCGGTTTTATATTTCAACTCTTCGCGTAGGTAGATGTTGATCGGTGGGGTAAAGGAATGCAACCAGGAGGTCAATTCCGCGCTGTAATCGGGACCCATGCCGATATCCTGCCGATCAAGCCCGAGATAGCGCGAATCCAGGCGACCAACGGTATACCCTCTGTCGCGCAGCAATTCTTTCCAGAAAAAAGCGTAAGAAATGTCTAGGTTGGCTTGTAAAATCACCGCTTCCTTGATACCAGAATACCGGGCAAATTTTGCAGCAATGGCTTTCTTTTTGCTGTCTTCCAGAAATCCACCTCTGGCTACGGCAGGCAACAGTTCGTTGATGGTAAACTCCTC
>NZ_JBBAKG010000021.1:28527-38507 GCF_040403615.1 Haliscomenobacter sp.
GAAGCCCAACGGTTGTAGCGGCTTACAAAAGTATTGAGCCATTCCGCGAGGTACTTGATGTCGGCATTTACACCGAAAAATTTGGCAGGTGGAACGTCTTTGGCCACAATCCGGGAAAAACCAGTATTCACAGGGTCGATATGCACAATATCGGCTACATCCAGGATGGAATAGGGATTGTCTTTGACTCCGTAGGGTTGAACGGGGTAACCTTCATCGTCAATTTGCAGGATGCGTGGCCCCGTATAGGCAATGTGCATCCACACCGAAGCAGAGCCAGGCCCGCCGTTGAAAGAGATGACCAATGGGCGTGAACTGCGGTCTTTGACATCCGTGCGCTCGTAGTACGTAAAAAACAACCCCGCCAAAACCTTGCCTTCTTCATCCCAAACCGGGATGGTGCCGGCGGTGGCTTTGTAGGGTACACGCTGGCCTTTGATGGTCACTTCGCGCGTGGTCTCCACAAAAGAATCGGGATTTAGCGTGCGAGAGGGGGAGGCCATTTTTTCTTCCTTGGCCGGAGGTGGAGGAGTGGTTTCCTTGGGTGTTGGTTTGGTTTGGGCATTTGCAAAAAAGAGGGTAAGGCAACTCAAGCCTAAAATCAGCCATTGCTTTTTCATGAACATTCAAATTGGTGATTGAATTGATTTTTTCATACAAATCCAGCTTGCTCATTTGACGACAAACAAGCAAGCTGGAATTTATCTGAAAAAAACTACATGGAAAAGCTTTTGGCGGTTTAAGTTGCACTTAAAACCGGTAACCTATTGCTATGGTGATGGGAAGATCAATATTCAAAAAAGGAATGTCACCGAGATTGATCGGGTCGGCATTGTTCAATGCCTTGATATTGTAAACAAAAGCGCGACCGAAACCCAGATTGAAATCAAAATGCAAGCGCTCATTGCGTGCAAAGGTTTTGAAACCAAACAGGAATCCCGCAGCGAAACGGTTGGTATTGTATTCAGCACTGGTAGAATCTGAAGTGCCGGTTGCTTTGCCCGAAGAATAACGCGTGTAAAGCCCTCCATAGAATTTGTCAAGCCCAATTTCACTGGGGTTAAAGTAATATCGACCATTCACGCCAGCGCGGAGGGTGGTATTTTTGAGATCACTGCCTTCATTAAAGTTGATTTTATTCCAGGATCCGCCCAGAGTGGCTTCCAACCCAATGTTGTCAGCCAGACCAAACTCGCTGCGCAAATTCAAGGTGCCAAAGATGGGCCCAAAAGGACCGATTTTTACATCAACTTGGGCAAAAAGGGTTGCATTTGCAATCAGGCAAAGGATTGCAATAAAAAAATAATTTTTCTGCATGATGATTGGTTAATTAAGGTTTCGTAAATAGGAGTGTTGCGCCAGTATTGTTGCGCTTTCATCGAGATCAAAGTTCCTCTAATCTACTCAACAGTGCAAGCATCTTAGAGGAACTTTAACGTATCATTAGTAGTGGGGCAAAAACAAGTGTTCATTTTTCTTGAGCCATAAAATTAGATAAGACACTTTAAATGAACCGTTTACTTATCTAATTCTATGGCAAAATGAACACTTGTTTTTTATCGCCCCTTAAGTGTCTTTAACTCAATTTGGCTACCCCATCCGCAATTCTTTGGATGGCAGTATTCAAATCTTGCTCTGAAGCAGCATAAGAGATTCGGAAACAGCTATCGGCACCAAAGGCAGCACCGGAAACTGTTGCAACATGGCATTGCAACATCAGGTAATCACAGAAATCATTGGCATCGTTGATGGTGATGGTGCCATCCGTTTTGCCAAAATATGCACTGATGTCTGGGAAAATGTAAAAGGCACCTTGAGGCTTGTTTACCTTGAATCCCGGAATTTTACTCAATCCTTCGATGATCAAATCCCGGCGCTTCAGGAAAGCTTCGCGCATTTCGTAAGTTGGCGTCATATCGGCCAAAAGGGCAAAAGCAGCTGCTTTTTGACTGAATGAGTTGGCACCTGAAGTAACCTGTCCCTGGATTTTCACACAAGCATCGGCCAACCATACTGGAGCGCCAATGTAACCCAAGCGCCAGCCTGTCATGGCAAAGCCTTTGGCGAAGCCATTCACGGTTACGGTTTGGTCTTTGACTTGCTCGAAGGCGCCAATGCTGACGTGTTTTTCGCCAAAATTGATGTATTCGTAAATTTCATCAGCAACGATGATGATGTCGGGATGTTGGGCGATCACATCGGCAATTGCTTTCAATTCCTCGTGGCTGTAAACCATCCCGGTTGGATTGGAAGGAGAGGAAAACACAATCGCTTTGGTGCGATCCGTAATGGCCGCTGCAATCTCAGCCGCGGGCACTTTGTAATCCTGCTCAAAACTGGACTTCAAAATGATGGATTTTCCTTCGGCCAATTCTACAATCGCAGAATAAGACACCCAATAAGGTGCCAAAATGATCACCTCATCGCCTGGATCCAGGATAGAAAGAAAAATATTGGCGAGGGACTGCTTGGCCCCATTGGAAACCACGATCTGATTGAGGTTGAAATCCAGGTTATTGTCGCGTTTGAATTTTACCTTGATGGCCTCGCGCAGTTCTTGCAAGCCTGCCACTGGTGTGTATTTCGTAATGCCATCATCCAGCGCTTGTTTGGCTGCATCTTTGATGTGATTGGGCGTATCAAAATCCGGTTCACCCAAACTCAGGTTGATCACATTGTGGCCTTGGGCTTTGAGTTCCCGCGCCATTGCCGCCATTTTTAGCGTCTCGGATTCTGCCATCTGCATTACGCGCTGAGACAGACGAGAAGAAGTCGCAACAGACATGTCTTGTGTTTTTTGAAAATGAATGTTTGAATATGAACCTAAGGCTGTCGATAAAAAGTTTGGCTAATTTTCTAGGAAGACTAAGCGATTAGGGCAATCGACCGCAAAAATAACCCCAAACTCCCAAAGAACCAAAGAAATTTGAACTTGAGGCCATGATTTGAAAAAAATCTACTTTGAGTCATCAATTTTGTTGACAATTGCTTTTGTCCATGCGCCCAAAAAGTTGCTATCTTTCCTCCCTCAAAGTGAAGAATACTTACTTCCAATGAAAGAAAAACTTTTAAATCTCGAACACCGAGTCGACATCGCACGGCTGGGCGGAGGGCAACCACGCATTGATGCCCAGCATAAAAAGGGAAAACTCACCGCGCGCGAACGCGTTCATTTTTTGCTCGACCCTGGATCTTTTGAAGAAGTGGGCATGATGGTGCAGCACCGCTGCAAAGATTTTGGAATGGATCAACTGCATTTCCTTGGAGATGGAGTCATTACCGGATATGGTACCATTGATGGCCGATTGGTCTATGTTTTTTCGCAAGATTTTACCGTATTTGGTGGTTCCCTTTCAGAAGCCCACGCTGAAAAAATCTGCAAAATCATGGATTTGGCCATCCGCAACGGCGCACCCGTGATTGGCCTCAACGACTCTGGTGGTGCACGCATCCAGGAAGGAGTGGCTTCACTGGGGGGCTATGCCGATATTTTTTACCGCAATGTGATGGCTTCAGGAGTAGTGCCACAAATCTCGGCCATCATGGGGCCATGTGCGGGTGGTGCGGTATACTCGCCGGCCATGACCGATTTTATCATTATGGTAGAAGACACCTCGTACATGTTTGTAACGGGGCCCAATGTGGTTAAAACCGTAACCAATGAAGATGTTAGTGCCGAAGAGCTTGGTGGGGCAAGTACCCACTCTTCTAAATCAGGCGTTACGCATTTCACCGCATCAAACGACCTGGAATGCTTGCATAAAATCCGGCAATTGATTGCCTATATGCCCCAAAACTGCGAAGAAAAACCGACACTAAAAGACTACCCACTGGCAGAGGAGTGGCGCGAACAATTGCGCCACATCATCCCTGACAACGCCAATGTACCCTACGACATGCGCGATGCCATCAACGGCATCATCGATGAGGAATCCTTTATGGAGGTTCACGAAGCCTTTGCCGAAAACATCGTGGTGGGCTTTGCCCGACTAGCGGGCCGCAGCATTGGCATCATTGCCAACCAACCCATTAGTTTGGCTGGTGTTCTCGATGTCAATAGTTCCCGCAAAGGCGCGCGGTTTGTGCGTTTTTGCGACAGCTTCAATATCCCTATGCTGGTGCTGGTTGATGTGCCTGGCTTTTTGCCCGGAACCGATCAGGAATGGAATGGGATCATTGTAAACGGAGCCAAGTTGCTCTATGCTTTTAGCGAAGCGACGGTTCCCCGCATTACGGTGATTACCCGCAAGGCCTACGGTGGCGCTTACGATGTGATGAATTCCAAACACATCGGTGCCGATTTGAATTACGCCTGGCCTTCGGCTGAAATTGCGGTGATGGGTGCAAAAGGGGCTTCTGAAATTATTTTCCGCAAAGAAATTTCTGAGGCAGAAGATCCCGAAGCGATGTTGCTCCAAAAAGAAAAAGAATACCAGGAAGCCTTTGCGCATCCCTACCAGGCTGCCGAGCGAGGCTATATTGATGAAGTAATCGATCCTTGTTTGACGCGTCGAAAACTCATCAAGGCTTTTGCTTCCATCGAAAACAAAGTGGTGCATTTGCCCCGCAAGAAGCATGGGAATATTCCGCTGTAGTGCAATTTGAATGCTTTTTTCGAAGCTTCAACTAGAATCTTTTCAACTTTCCCTGCATTTTTGCATAGTCAATTTTATCTTTCCAAGTGTTTAGATAAATGATAACGGATATCCTATCCATTAACCCAAGAATTCAAATAAAAAAAACAACCATGAAATTGTTCAACTTGACCACCTGGCTGATCCTTTTGATCCCCTTTTCCATTCAAGCCCAAAACCTTCAGGAAAACGAGCGCACCATGAGCCAAGGCTCAAAGGCTGGTTTTTCGATGAACATCGACGAACTTACCACCAAAGACGCAGAAAAACTGTGGATTGATTACCTCAAGAGCACCAACGCAAAAACCAAAAAAGACCGCAAAACCAACGAGGTTTTTGCCGATGATGCTTCTGTTCCTGCCATCAGCAGCAATTTGATGGACATTTACGCCACTTTCACAGAGCGCGGCAAGCAAACCGAAATGGTGGTTTGGGTAGATCTTGGTGGTGCCTTTTTGTCCCGCCGCCAGCATCCTGAAAAGATAGACGCATTCCAGCAATGGATGGCGGAATTTGGTCGCGTTACCCGTGTTCGCAAAGTTGAAATCGAACAAGAGGCCGAAGAACTGGTATTCAAAGACCAGAAAAAAGAGTTTGATAAACTGATCAAAGAAGAAGATCGGCTGAAAAAAGACATTATTGACGCAGAACAAAAAATGAATCAGGCCAAGAAAGATCTTGAAGTCAACCAGGCCAACCAAAACAACCGCCGCCAGGAAATGGAAAGGCAGCAGATGAAAATTCAGGAAATTGAAGCGAAGAAAAAGCGGATAGAATAAAAAAGTGAGGCTGTTCAATATCGTTGAGCAGCCTCTCTTTTTTATTCCAGTTTTGAATTAAATTTTTGATCTTTTGAAACTTTTAACCAGATCTTCACTGTTACAGCTGCTCAATCGTGAAAGATGGACATTCCACAAATACAAAAAGAACTCAAATTTCGGACTTCCCGCAGCTCTGGTAGTGGCGGACAAAACGTCAACAAACTGGAAACCAGGGTAGAGGCCTTGTTTGAAGTGGAAACATCCAGTGGTTTAAATGCTGACGAAAAAAGGGTGATCCAAACCAAATTGGCGGCACGCATCAACAAAGAAGGATTGTTGAGTACCGTGGCTCAGGAAAGCCGCACCCAATTGAGCAACAAGGAAAAAGCCATCAAAAAAATGCTCAACTTACTGGAAACAGCGCTTATTCCAGAACCGGAAAGGGAAGAAGTTCCGGAACGCTTGGTTGCCAATCCACGCAAACGCAAAAAGGCCAAATCGGTGCAGAGTGAAAAAAAAGCTGCCCGCAAGAAAATTATCCCACCAAAAGAAGAAGATTAGCCCAAAACTGATTAAGTTTCCTGCTTAGTATGACGCAAAAAATCAAGATGTTAATTTTTCTGCGTTACTCAATCAAGCAACATGAAACCAATATTCAGTATTCTCTTCGGCTTGGTGCTTTCAGTAGCATCCGCACAAGACAAACCAGCTTACCGCATTTTTGACCAAAATGGCAAGGAAGTAAGTTATGCCCAACTGCTCAAAACCAGCAAAAAATCCGATGTCGTTTTTTTTGGTGAGCAGCACAACAACCCCATCTCGCATTGGCTGCAAATTGAACTGGCCCAAGACCTGGAAAAAGAAAACAATGGCAAGCTCATCATGGGCGCCGAAATGTTTGAACGCGACAACCAAGCCATCCTCACTGAATACCTGAATGGTCAAATCAGCACCAAAAATTTTGAGGAAGAAGCCCGCATTTGGGACAATTATGCCACCGATTACAAACCCTTGGTGGAATTGGCCAAAAGCAAAAAACTGCCATTCATCGCCACCAATGTGCCCCGCCGCTATGCCAATATGGTGTACAAGCAAGGCATCGAATCCTTAAATCCCCTTTCCAGTGAGGCCAAAGCCTGGATTGCTCCCTTGCCCATTGAAGTGGATATGAATTTGCCCTCTTACGTATCCATGGCCAAAATGATGGGTGGCCACGGCGGTGATGCAGCTACCACCAATCTGGTGAAATCACAAGCCGTAAAAGATGCAACCATGGGCTACTCCATTGCCCAGAACCTCAAAAAAGGCTATATTTTTCTCCATTTCAACGGCGCCTATCACTCTGATTTGAAAGAAGGAACGGTATGGTACTTGCGCAAATACGCTTCGGTAAAGGACATCCTGACCATATCAACGGTAGAGCAAGACAACATTGACAAACTGGAGGATGAAAACCGCAGCAAAGCCGATTTCATCATTTGTGTACCAACTAAAATGACCAAAACATATTAGCAGTAAATGCTGTTGCAACATGTCTGAGTATGACGCAAAAAATCAATACCATGTACAGATTTATTTTGATCGCCCAGCTTGTTGCCCTTATTTTCATCCTTGCTTGCCAAACTAGCCCATTCAATCAAGGCAAAATCATGTATGGCAATTTTTGCGCCAATTGCCACATGGACGATGGCAGTGGTTTGCGGGGCCGGATTCCGCCATTGGCCAATTCCGATTACCTCAAAAAGCACCGAAATGAATTGGCCTGTATAATTCGGTATGGCAAAAAAGGGGAAATTGAAGTGAATGGCAAAAAATACGAAGAAGCCATGCCTGGCGTGCCTCAGTTGACCTATTTTGAAATTGCCAACATCATCAATTACATGAATCAAGCCTGGGGCAACAAATCTCCCTTTGTAAAGGTGCAGGAGGTACAGCGTGCATTAGAAAAATGTAAATAATCGTCAGGTGTATTGCAGTGGTTCAATCAATAAAATCCTGCTTTCTCCGTTGTTTTTGGGTAAAAGGTCGTATTTTCCGACCCGACAAACTGTGGTGCATAACGAAGCCTCATTTACGGACGCCCCTGCTTCGCTCCGAAACCAGTGAATGAGGCTTCGCTACACACCTTCCAAACCATTATTTATGAAGAATTGGTTGATTACACTTCTTTGCTTTTGTTTTTTTGCCCTAGGATTTGGCCAACTTAACGCCCAGATTGGCCGCATCAAAATTCGGCCAGATGTAGATTCTGTTTATGTTTGCCCAGACAGCAGCATCACTTTAGAGGTGACAGGTGGTTTCAATTACAGTTGGAGCCCTGCCAACATTCTCAGCCGCAGCAATGGCAATGTTGTAGTAGCCAAGCCTACTCAAAATACCCGCATTTTTGTTGAAGGTTTTGTCAATGGGCAATTGCGTAAAGACACCATTACCCTGGTGGTGGTGCGTCCTACCTTGCAATTGATTGCACTAACTTCAACTTCCGTCTGTAGAGGAACCCCCGTGCGCTTGCGTGCAGTAACCAACACGGGAGGGCAAGGCCTCACCTGGGATCCGGTGAATGGGTTGGACAAGCCCAATTCGGCGAATGTAATCGCTTTGCCGGGAAACACGACCACCTATCGGGCGGAATTGAACGTTACGGGCTGCAAGGTAGATGCGACCATTCAAGTCAGCATTGCTCCTCAAAAGATAGACATCACCAACGGCGATATTGTAAAAGTTTGTAAAGGCAAGACCAAAGTCAAATTGGGGGCAACCACCAATACTGGCCTTGCCACCGGGGTAAGCTGGACGGCCAAAGACAAGAGCATTTCGCGCCAGAATGTACTTAGTATAGATGTGGAACCCAAAATCACCACTACTTACTATGCGACCTTGGTGGCTTCTCCCTGTACCATCATCGATTCAGTAGTGGTAAAAGTGGACTCCTTGCCTACGCTGACCATCACCATTGACCCTAAAAAAGAAGTGTACTGCCAGGGTGAAATCATCACCTTGAAATCAGATACTTACGAAACAGCTGTATATCCCGACATCAAGCATACCTGGAGGCCCCGCCTCAGACTGGATGGCTCATTGCCCGGATATGATTTTCAAACGCCAGATTCCCTTTGGAACATGGTTTTGGGAACAATCGACAGTGTAGTGTTGATTCGCGATACCAGAAACAATGGTTGCATCGACAGTGCTGCGATTTTGGTGCCTGTAATCAAACCCAAAACCATCGTCATCACCCCAAATCCTGCGGAGGTTTGTCCTGGCGCGAGTATTCAACTCACCGCAACATTTGCCGGAAACTTCGATAAAATCACTTGGGCACCTACCAATGGCTTGTCTTGTACGGATTGCAAAAATCCCACGGTAACCACCAGCCAAACTGCTACCTATAGCATTACGGTAGAGGAGAAGAAATGCCCCAGCAACGCCAGTGCAACGGTCACTGTTTTACCAGTGCCCTCTATTTTGTTTCCAACCTTGCGTACGATTTGCCAGGGCGGAACGATCCAACTCAACGGCGCCAATCAACAAGGGGTGACCTACCGATGGACGCAAGGTGGAAATCAGGTCTCCACAGATCCATTGTTTCGGGTAAATCCAAGCACTACTACGACTTATCGCCTGGAAGCAACCAGTACCAAAAATTGCAAAAACACTGGCGACATTACGGTAAGTGTCATCCCTACGGTCAATTCTATCGACATCACAGGGTTGACCCTTTGTAGCAACGAAAACAGTCGCCCAGTCTACAGTGTAAAACTCAACAATCCACCAGGTACGGTACCTGCTCTGGTTGAAAACTACAACTGGCAAGTACTGGGGTCTACGCTTTCTACCACTTCATCGCTTAATTTGAACCTCATTCGCAATACCAGTTTGGTGAGTGTGACCTATACTTATGGGGTACAGGGTGGCAGCCAATGTGGCCGCCTGACCGATACGGCAACCATCAAAGTGATTCAAATGCCTACTGAAAATGGCATTTTCTTTGCACCAGACTCGGTGAGCTCACGGGGCGCACAAGAGGGTGATGCACTTACTGCGGGCATTCGCCTGGTGCAACCGCCTAACCCCGTTCCACTGACCTACAGTTGGACAGTTAATGGGGGGGCGCCGACTACCAGTCCTACCGTAAGTGCTTTGGCCACTCCAGGTCAGATGACCTTCAAAGTGGTGGTAACAGGCCCCAATGGTTGTGCCATTACCAAAGAAATTAGCATCAATGTGGTACCTGCGAAAGTTACCATACCGAATGCATTTAGCCCCAACAGCGATGGTGCCAACGATTTCTTCCGTCCGGTTACAACCAACAAAAACGTAAAGCTAATCGAGATGAAAATTTATTCTCGTTGGGGAAAACAGGTTTACAGTGGCAATGACCTCAAAGGTTGGGATGGCAACATCAATGGAAAACCTGCTCCTGTAGAAGTGTATGTGTACAATATCGTCATTGAATTTCCTGGCGGACGCCGCGAAACCAGAAGCGGGGATGTGGCGCTGTTGAGATAAAACCTTGGTTTGGTTCACGCAGATTGGTTCGCAGATTTTCGCGGAATTCACAAAGAATTATCTTCGAAAATCTGCG
>NZ_JBBAKG010000021.1:38607-78582 GCF_040403615.1 Haliscomenobacter sp.
GATTGGTTCGCAGATTTTCGCGGAATTCACAAAGAATTATCTTCGAAAATCTGCGTAAAATCTGCGTGAACCCCAATTTTTCTTTAAAACCGCAATGCCATGGCCAAACTCGGCAATACTGGCAATTGATTTACTCTCCGATTGGTAATCCGATCCACATAAAATACATTTTCGCGGTTGTACACATTGGTTACGCTGGCCGTCAACTCAAGGGAAGAGTAGCGCGAAAATTTAATCAGGTATTTCAAAGAAGCGTCCAAACGGTGGTACCAGGACAAACGCCCCCCATTGATTTGATCAGACAAAAGAACACCCAAGGGGGCATTTCCGCCCAAAACATTGGTTTGTAATAATTTTGTATAGGGATTGTTTTCGTAAAATCCTCGGGTTTGCGTGAATGGAAAGCCCGAACCAATGTTCCAACGAGCGCTTGCTTCCCATTGCTTGTTGAGCCCAAAACGCAAAGTGGACAGCAGGTTGATGTTGTGCCTCCGGTCGAAAACGGGATTGTACACTTGTACGCCATTGTCGCGATTGACCTTGGCATACGAATACGTGCCCCAGCAATACAAATTGCCCCGACTGTAGCGCAGCGTAAAGTCTACCCCATATGCTTCACCAGTTTCGGTCACGTAATTGGGATCCTGAGCACTGAGTTTGTTGCGGTTGATGTTGATGAGCTGGATGAATTGTTTCCAGTAAGGTTCTACGTTCAGTTCCAGGTATTTTCCCAAATCTAGTTCGAAACCCGCTACAGCATGCCAGGCTTTTTGCAAGCGGTGGTCAACCGGGGTACGCGAATTGGGTTTGAACAAACTCTCTTCGGGCCCGGCCAAAAATCCCACAAAGAAATTCACCACATCCAGGTCATTGACGGTACTGACCAGGTTCTGGGCGTATACGCCACCGGCTGCTTTGAAGCGCAAAAAATTGGTAGCGTTGTACTTTAACCCCAGGCGAGGCTCCAGCGACATTTTGGATTGGGAGGCATAATAATGCGCCCGAAATCCGGGTTCAATCACCAGGTTTTTGATTTCTTGCCTGAATTTGACATAGCCTGCCAATTCGCTGGTAAAATCTTGCTGCGCAAAAGACAAGCCCACCAGGTTTCTAAAGCGGAAATCTGTATTGAAGCCCACAAATTCAAATCCGTAATTCAATTGATTGCGGTGGCCGTAGTAGGTGAAATTCAGGTTGGCATTGTAAGTGGTGATACCGCTTTGACGTGGGCCACCATTTTTTTCCGCCAAACTGATGTTGTAATTGCTAAAACCCACCGTGCCGTTGAGTACTACATTGGAATTGTTGGGAATCAAGGTGAAATTGCCACCCCCTCCGGTGGAAGTCCAATTCAGTTTGGCCAGGCCGGCAAAATTAAACTGATCTGTAAAATTGAAGCCGAATACATCCAGTTTGCTGCCATTTTCGGCATTGAAAGACAATTTGCCATACAAGTCCGTGTACTGAAAGGGCAAATTGTTGGCAATGCTCAAACTGGTGTCGTTTTTGGCAAAAGCATAATAATTGCTGTCAATGGCATAGCTGTACAAGGAGCGGGAAGTCTGATCGATCAGCGCATGTTTGCCTGTGAACAGGAAAGAAATGCTGCTGCCATTTTCATTTTTTAACGGTTTGATGGGCCCTTCAATCAAGGCTTTGGCCTGAAAGGGACTGGCGGAAACCAGGCCACCCAGGCGTTTACGGTTGCCTTCGCGGGTTTTGATGTCCACTACGGCAGAGATGCGGCCTCCGTATTCGGCGTTGTAACCACCCGTATACACATCCATGTTGCGGATGGTTTCGGTTTCAAAAACCGAAAACAAGCCGATGGAGTGAAAAGGATTGTAAATGATCATGCCATCCAGTAGCATCTTGTTTTGCACGGGTGAGCCACCTCGAATGAACAACTGACCGCCTTGGTCGCCAGAACTCACCACTCCCGGCAGCACAGTTAAGTATTGCGCCACGTCGGCTTCTCCACCAATAGAAGGAGTACTCTGAATCTGTTTGGCAGATGCCGATAATTTGGAAATTTGAATTTGGGTTCGAGCCTGGGCACGCCGCCCTGAGATGTCGATCCCTTCCAGTTGAATTGGAGCAGCTTTGAGCAAAAAACGCTGGTAAGAGATGTTTCCAGCGCTCAGTTCCCGCTCAAAAACTGCTGTTTCGTACCCTAGGTAAGCCACCGATACCTGGTATTTTCCAGGAACAAGATTGGAAATACTAAAAAATCCATTGGCATCCGTAATGGCGCCCTGACCAGGGTTGTTTTGGATGCTGACGCTGGCGAACCCAATTGGATTCCCCGTCTCTTCATCGTAAACATTGCCCCGGAGGGTTGCATTTTGGGCTTGCAGCCAGTTGCCCAATAGCAGTAAGGGCAGCAACAACAATATTCTCATGTTTATTTTTTGTCTGGGAAAGAACTACTTAGGAAAACTCTAGCATTCCTGCACCTAAGCGCAACACTACGGGTTTTTCCTGGGTACAATCTACCACGGTTGAAGGAGTGTTTCCACCGTTTCCACTGTCGATCACAATGTCCACCAGCTTTTGAAAATCCTCGTAAATCAACTCAGGATCAGTGAAGTATTCCAGAATTTCATCGTCGGATTTGAGTGAAGTGGTCAAGATGGGGCGCCCCAATCCTTCTACGAGTTGGAGGGGAATGTTGTGGTCGGGGATGCGAATGCCGATGGTTTTTTTGCGGTTGCGAAACATCTTGGGTACATCTCCCGCCGCGGGCAAAATGAAGGTGAACGCTCCGGGGAGGTTGCGTTTGAGTAGTTTAAACGTAGGATTATCGATCTGGTGGGTGTATTCTTGCACCTGGCTGATGTCCTTGCAGATGATGGCCAGCATGGCATCTTTGGGGTCGAGACGGCGCAAACGGCATATTTTTTCCACTGCAGCCTGGTTGTTGATGTCGCAACCCAGGCCATAAACGGTATCAGTGGGATAAATAATGATGCCACCCTCATTGAGTTTCTCAATAACTTGATTGATTTTACGCCCTTCCGGATTGTCGGCGTTGATTCGCAGCAGCATAGGCTTCTTTTTGCCCAAGATAGCGGTTTTCTGCAAAAGTATTCAAACAAGAAGCTCGAGGAGGAAGGGAAAAGTGCTACTTGGTCATTTTCCATGCTTCTTCGGCATCATCTTGTCTGCGATTGTAATCCTCCAGCAAGTTGGATTGTTGTTCGCTACTGGCGGGATTTCCTGCACCGTACCAACCAAGGTTGTTTCTTTGTCGAAAAGCCTCGTACAAGGAAACGGCACAAGCCACCGATACATTCAAACTTTGCGCCATGCCCATTTGGGGGATGATGAAATTGCCATCCGCATGGCTAAGCGCCAATTCTGAGAGGCCATCCGCTTCGTTGCCAAAGAGCAGTGCTGCCGACTGGGCCAGGTTAAGTTCGTACAAGGATTTGGCGTCGTGGGCCAAATGGGTGGCATACACCTGAGCATAATTCCGGCGTACATGCTCCATACAAGCTTCCACATCTCGGTAAAGGTACACGTCGATCCATTTGCGGGAACCCGCCGAACTGCGCTTGCCCAATTCGAGTTTGTGGTTTTGCAATCCCGGGCGGGTATACAACACAAATACCTCGCGGATGCCAACGGAATCACAGGATCGCAATACCGCACCGACATTGTGCGGATCATCCACGTTTTCAAGGATTACCGTCAAATCAAACTGACGGTTTTGTACCAGTTGATGGATTTTTTGTACGCGAGATGTCTCCATCTTTTTCATCAAAATTTTCTAGCGCTGGATGGGAGGCAAGGGCTTGAATTGGAAGCCCGAAAACTCCAAAATGTGTACAAATTGATTTTCGTAGCGCTGGGTTGGTGCATACTGTTCGTTGCTGAATGGTGCATTGTTGACCATGCGGGTAAACACAAATCCGGTGTGCAGTCCTTTTCCTGGGTTGCGTTCCAGGTTGTCGCGAAGGTTGGGGCCAAAATTGGCCAGCATGCGGCCAAAATAGATCATTTGGTCATAGCCTGCAAACGCTTCTGGTTTGGGCAAGGCAGCGTAGCGGGCAAAAAACTCTTTTTTAAAGCTCAATACCTCTGGTGATTGCTCGTCGATGTAGGCAACCTGACTGACCCGCACCTGGCACTGCTCATACAACTCAAATTCCATGTGTTCAAAGTCCACCCATTGAGGCATGCCGTATACCACTACTTTTTGACCGCTACTTTTGGCGGCTTTTACCGCCCGCAACAGGTAAAAGATGTAAGTTTCATCAGCCCATGAAGGCACGATAATCGCGGCCTGGGCTTTGTTTTGAATGTAAGGACGTAAGTTGATGGTGCCGTAGGTTTTGTCGTCACCAGATAATGGATATTCCAAAAAAGCGGGATTGCCCATGGCCAGTTTGGGTGCATACGCTTTGCGCATGTACTCCAGGCAATTCTGTTCTCCAGGGACATTGCGGGTAACCACTACGATTTCATCCGGACGGAATTCACTCAAGGCATGATTCAACAATCCCTGGCAATGCGATTCCAGACTCGGATTCATCTGGAAGTAGTTGGGATTGTCTTGGGTGAGCGTGCCTACCGCGCTAAAGGACGAAACCATCGGTTTGTTGTTGCGCTTGGCAAACTCTGCAACGATCTTGATGTTGTCTCGGCGGTAAGGGCCGATCAGCAAGTGGGCATTTTGAATATCTGGCTGGCGCAACAGGCGGAACACCTCATTCGTGTCCGCCTTGGTATCCAATACACTTACATTCAAGGGAATGCCTTCGAGATTCAGGGCGCTCAGTGCCATTTTTAATCCGCCATAATACTGCAAGGCCCATTCGCTTACTGAATTATTGGCTACCGAAGAACTGGCTAGGCCGCTCATGAAGGGCAACAATACAGCAATATTGTAGGCTGGAAGGTTGTGGTATTGCCCGGGTTGGTTTACGGGAGAACTGGCATTGGGTACGATAGAAGATGGCACCCCAGGCACACTTGGAACTGCTCCTCGGCCAGTATTGGGAACGGGCAATTTTTTGGTGTCGGAAGCAATGGGTGCGGTACTGCCATTCCCATCTTTCCAGCGGATGGTATCGATTTTTTCCTGTGGATTGTTGGGGATTACGACCCAAGCTCTTTTGATTGGATCGTATACCGTTTTGCCAGTTGCTGGAGCAGGATTGTTTTGATTGGGTTTTGCCCCATATTCGCGGGGTACTTCGGCAGGCGCAGTTGTAGAACCCGTTGTTGAAACCGGTTTAAACATACTACACCCCATTAGCGATACAGCCAACAAGAAACCCATAAGTTTGAACGTTGAGGTGCGGCCAAATGCACGTGATTGACAAGAGAATGGAAGGTTATTCCCACTCAATAGTTGCTGGTGGCTTTGTACTGATATCATAAACAACCCGATTGATGCCTTTAACATTGTTGATGATTTCACTCGACACTTTAGCCAGAAATTCATAAGGCAGGTGACTCCATTCGGCAGTCATACCGTCTACTGAATTAACTGCGCGCAGTGCAACTGCTTGTTCGTAGGTGCGTTCGTCTCCCATTACGCCTACCGACTGGATGGGCAACAAGATCGTACCCGCTTGCCAAACTTGATCATACAGACCAAATTTACGCAGGTTATCGATATAAATGGCATCTGCTTCCTGTAGGAGCTTAACTTTTTCTGCATTGACCTCGCCAAGGATCCGAATACCCAGGCCTGGGCCGGGGAAAGGGTGACGTTGGAGGATGTTTACGGGGATTTCGAGTTCAGCACCTACCCGCCGTACTTCGTCTTTGAACAACATCCGCAGGGGTTCCACAATTTTCAACCCCATCTTATCTGGTAAACCGCCTACGTTATGGTGTGATTTGATGGTAACCGATGGGCCGTGTACGGAAATGGATTCAATCACATCGGGATAAATCGTGCCTTGTCCCAGCCATTTCACGCCAGCATATTTTGCCGCTTCTGCTTCAAATACTTCAATGAAAAGCCGGCCAATGATTTTGCGCTTGGCTTCAGGATTGGTCACGCCTTTTAACTCTTCGTAAAAATGCTCCTTGGCATCAATGCCGTGAACATTCAAGCCAAGGTGTTCGTAAGAGTCTAAGACCTGGTCGTATTCCCCTTTGCGCAGCAAGCCATTGTCTACAAAAAAACAGGTTAGGTTGTCTCCAATGGCGCGTGAGAGCAGGGTGGCAGCAACTGTTGAATCAACGCCACCGGAAAGGGCCATCAACACTTTTTCGTCGCCGATCTTTTCTTTGAGTTCAGCCACGCTGTGCTCTGCAAAAGATCTTGGCGTCCATGCGCCACTGCATCCGGCGATATTGACCACAAAATTGCGCAGCAAGGTTGCCCCATCCAGGGTATGGGTCACTTCTGGGTGGAATTGAATGCAGTAAACTGGAGCACCAAAAGCCCCGTCTTTGGATTTGAAGGCAGCAACATCTACACTTTCGGTACCCGCCAGTAGCTCAAATTGCTCAGGAATCCGCATAATGGTATCGCCGTGCGACATCCATACCTGTGCATCAATTTGAATATCTTCCAACAATGGATCTTGCTGATAAATGCGGTGCAAATTGGCCTTGCCGTACTCTCTTTTTTCTGAACGTTGTACTTGGCCGCCGTAATATTGAGCAATGTATTGAGCGCCATAGCATACGCCCAGCACGGGTAATTTGCCAATAATGGGTTGCAGGTCTATTTTAAGGGCATTTTCGTCGGTCACCGAGAAAGGGCTGCCCGAGAGGATTACCCCTTTGTAACTGTCATCAAGTTGTGGTGCCTTATTGAAGGGCACTATTTCGCTATACACGTTCAATTCCCGGATGCGTCGGGCAATCAATTGGGTGTACTGTGAGCCAAAATCGAGAATGAGGATCTTTTCCATCGCGCAAAAATAAAAAGTTGCATTCAAAAGATGTTGCTTATTTTCAGAAAAGAATGGAAAAGAACCCGCATGTCAGTATTATTGTTCCACCCGCTAGTCCAGGTCTTTCAAAATCAACGTAAAACATAGCGCTACCGCTGGTACGGGTTTCCAGCCCCGTACCATTATCCGCACGTCTTCAGACGTGTGTAACCGTATGGAAATGAGTGTATTAATTTAATCTACCCCGCTACGACCAGCCCTTCACCCGCTGGTGCAAGTCTTGCCCAGCAGCGGACTGCTGGTTCAATGTCTTCAGACTTGAACTGATTATTTCCGCGTATCTGACGCAGGAGTATGCACGTTGTAAAAGCCAAGGTGAGATTCAAGCATCAAATGGCAAGAAAGGTTCAGATTGAAGAAAAAGCATAAATTGCTACGCTAAAGAAAGCCTAAAATGGTGTATTTTTAGGAGTAGTGTGCATGGCTTAAGCTTAAGAGACGCGAAAATAATGGTACGGGTCATGAGACGCCGTACCAGCGTTGCTTCGGGTGTTTGGAACTGAGATGTGGGGAAAGACTTGTGCCAGCAGGTGGAAGGTGAAAGTGGGATGAATTTTACTACCAACTACCTGAATAAATGGAATCGACTTGGTGAAATTGCAGCGGAAGTTGCCCGAAATCGACCTAGTGATAAAAAATAGCCATAGATTCTTGTTGGTTGTAATGGTAGTATGCGTGCATTCTATGTAACAGGCTAATGAATGATGAATTGAAAGATGAGTGTGAAGTTTTGAAGAATGTTATGTTAATCTTCAAACAATTTAAATCATGACATTTCAAATAAGCTAATTTTCGAAGGGTCCAAAAGCTTTTGTAACCATTTCCGTTTTTTTCATACCTCATCGATTGAAGTTATGTGAGGACGAACTTTGAGGATTAGGGTTTGACTAAATTATTCGCAAAAATCTTCACTTGGCTAGATATAGCTGATTTGTGAATTTTATGTCGGGACTAATATTACTCAAACTGAATTTGACAAAACCTTTGAATGCCAGTAAATTAAAAACAACAGCCATGCTTATTAAATTTATTTTGGGTTTACTGTCTTTGTTTCCCATACTTCTTCAAGGACAAAACAAAAACCAAACATTGCATTTTTTTTTGGATGATTGCTATAAAATACTTGATTCTATACCTAATAAAACAACAGTTTATGATGGAATAGGAAAGGTAACTCTGTTTGACGTGAAGAATATATCTGACAAATTAAGTATTAAATATTTCAGTTGTCCAACTAATTTAAGTAAAAAAAAGTCCTTAGAGTACATAAAAAACGTTGGAGATACACATGCTAAAATGTGGCAAAATAACTCGATTTACATAAAGAAAAAGCAAAGTAAAATTAATAATAATTATGCTTATGTTGTCAATATTTTTTTAAATTTCGAAAATAAAAAAATGCAAATAATTTGTGTGCGAAGCAGAGATAAAATCTTTGAAATAATTTCATTTTCGGAGCCAGACTCATTGTTTAATAATAAAATTTACAATGACTTAAAGCACAAAAAATGTTTATAGATACCGCACTAGCTGGCAGGTGTATGGGGCTGGCTGCAAAGTGTGGACTTCAGCTACAATGCCCAGGGCTGGCTCAGCAGTATCAACGGCTGGAACACCAGCGCCACCGTCAACACCCCGGCGCTGTGCACCCCCGCCATGCCCAACCCGGCCTCGCCCGCCCGCACGTTTTACAACGATGCCAACGACCTCTTTTACATGGACATCCGCTACGACCAGCCCTTCACCGGCATCTCAGGTCTGACGGCAGCCCCCGCCCAAAAAGCGGGCAACATCAGCCAGATCGCCTCGCGCGTACGTGGCCGCGAAGCCCAGATCATGTCCTACATTGAGCGCAACAAGCAAAGATGGAAAAATATAGCAGGGTTTTGCTTTAGCGCTTGGTATACCACTCAACTCCCCCCGGATCAGGTACGGCCAATTGCCTTTTGTGGTGGTACAAAACCTCCAAGGCCAGTCGAGCGGCTACTTCGGCTTCTTCTTTTTGTTGCGCCAGCATTCCTTCAGGGGTATAATGGTTTTTGACAAAACCTGTATCGAATTTTCCACTGATAAACGCTTCATGCTGACAAACAAAGCGCCCAAAGGGTAGGGTAGTGGCGACTCCTTCAATTTGGTAAAGCTGAATGGCTTCGAGCATGCGTTTGATGGCTGCTTCGCGGGTTACTCCCCAAACCGCTAGTTTGGCCAGCAATGGGTCGTAATAAATAGGTACTTCCATGCCTTCTTCGATGCCATCATCTACCCGGATATGGTCGCCGCTTGGACGACGGTAGCGGACGAGTTTTCCAACGCTGGGTAAGAAATTGTTGAGGGGATCTTCGGCGCAAACTCGCAACTCGATGGCGTGCCCATGGATACGGAGGTCTTCTTGTGAAAAAGCCAACGCTTCTCCACGTGCAATCTTGATCTGTTGCTCCACCAAATCCAGTCCGGTAATGAATTCGGTGACCGGGTGTTCAACTTGCAAGCGGGTGTTCATTTCTAAAAAGTAAAAATTGAGCTCGGCGTCTACCAAAAACTCTACGGTACCCGCTCCTAAATAGTGACAAGATCTGGCCACTTTCACCGCGGCTTCGCCCATGGCTTTGCGAATCTCAGGAGTAAGAACCGCTGAAGGCGCTTCTTCAACCACTTTTTGGTGGCGCCGTTGGATGCTGCATTCGCGTTCAAACAGGTAAACTACATTGTCGTGTGCATCGGCAAGAACTTGTATCTCAATGTGGCGGGGTTCGGTGACGTATTTTTCGATGAACACCGAGCCGTCCCCAAATGCGGACGTTGCTTCGCTAATCGCTCGAGTCATTTGTTCGGCTAGTTCTGCTTCGTTTTCCACCACCCGCATCCCTTTTCCACCCCCGCCTGCCGAAGCTTTGATCAGGATCGGGTAGCCAACAGTTTGGGCAATGGTTTTTGCTTCTTCTACATCAATCACGGAATGGTCTACCCCGGGTACCATGGGGATGTTGTAGGCTTTGACGGTTTCTTTGGCGGCCAGCTTACTGCCCATTACTTCTATGGCGTGAGGGGTTGGGCCGATAAAGGTCATGCCTGCATCGGTGACGGATTGTGCAAAAACTGCATTTTCGCTCAAAAAACCATATCCAGGATGAATGCCATCTACTCCCAGGGATTTGGCTATTTCGATGATTTTGTCCCCCCTCAAATAGGATTGATTGGAAGGCGCAGGCCCCAACAATACTGCTTCATCTGCAAAAAGTACGTGAGGGGCATTGCGGTCAACCTCCGAGTAAACAGCAACAGTTTGAATGCCCATCTTGCGAGCAGTACGCATCACGCGCAACGCAATTTCGCCCCGATTGGCTATGAGGATCTTTTTCATACGGGTGTTCTTTATATGGGTGTGCATCATTTGATTGGGTGTAAACTAAAAAAAATATCCTTTTATCCCAAATGATACTTGTCAACACTTGATGTTGAGAGAAATTTGGCAGTTTTTAAAAAAAATATTTTCAAGACTTTATTGGTTCAATTTAATGATTGTCTAGGTTTTATCTAATCTAGTAAATTTTCATATGCTAATCTTTGTGTAAATAATACACAATCTTAATAAGAAACGCTTGACAAATTAGAATCCTTGTTCTATTTTTGTGTTACAGTATTTTACAGTGTTCTATTGGGGGCTGTCCGTTTGAGGGCAGCTTTTTTATTTTATGCCCATTCCTTACTTGATTTTTCCCCACTTTCCTTTTATCCAATTTGCGCTTGAATCGCGGAATGCCCCATAATAGGGTGCGATGCTGCGGGACAGGTCGTTGCTTACAATTCTCGACTTGGGTACAAATGCATTTTGAAATTGCTCCAGCAGTGCTGGACTCTCTTTGGGATAAAACAACCATGATTTCACCTGCGAATACCTGGGGCGCTGGCAAAGCTCCAGAGGATAACCCAATGCCAAAAGATTGTGGATAAAGGGTCGGGTATCGTTGCTCCAGGAAGCAACTTTGGGTAAAAGATTCACCGAATCCGTTCGTTCCAAATACACGGTAAGGTTGCTGATTTCGGGGCCGGTAGTGGCTTTTCTTTTTTCACTGGCGTCTCCTCCCTCCAGGGCAAAGCGCCCTTTTTCATCAAAACTGCGGTACTGGTGCTTTCCGGCTATGTACAATAAATTGCGGAGCAACCCATCGTAACCGGATTCCCAGTCAAATCCATCATCCTCTGCGTCAATACATACCAGGTATTGTGCGGCAAATGTACCCCCAAAAAACTCGAAGCAATCATCGTTAACATGAGATACCAGAATGTGATCGATCACCGTGCCTCTGCCTACTCCGGCCAGGGTCAATCCATTGGTTTCCTGATTTTCTACCAATACATCACCCGCGTATTCGATGCGGATGTATTGCAATTTCCCACTAGAGTGCTCAGGGTCATTTCCGCCGAAATAGCACAATTCAGGCTGGCTTTTCAGTTGGCTATAGGTGCAAAATTCGAGGTAATTTTTTCCTTGCACTGGGGCTTTTCCTAAAATTACGATTCCTCCCCAATCTCCAGCCTTTGGTTGGGGTTTGCTGCTGCTGAAAACGATGGGCTGCTCCGGATTTCCAACAGCCTGAATTTGGGCATTGCTGCCGATGATTAAGGTTGCTGCGCTATCGGCCAGGATTTTGGTGCCGGCTTCTATGTGCAGCACTCCTGTTTTGACAAAAACCATGCCTTTGAGCAAATAAATTTTGTCGCGTTCCAATTGCAAGTCATCTCCCTTTAGTTCTCCGCTCAAACAGGTATAAGGGGAGCAATCACTAGCAAGGCTGGGTCTTTCGTAAATGATAAAATACATAATCACCATCAAGATCAGCATCAAGCCAGCCACCGCTAACGGAATTTGAACTTCACTCATGGTGGTTTGCCAACTGATCTTTTCCAGTCTTTCTGCAAAAATACCCATATTGGGGCGATTCCTGGGTTCGGCATGCAGGGCTTCCAGTAACAATTGCCGCAAAGAACTGGGAATCAACCTGCTTTTTTGTAGGGCATCGTACCGATCGTGGGCATTTTCATGCTGTTTTTGTAAAATAACATCACACAGAACGGCTGCCAAACTGTACACATCGCCTTCGGGTAAACCATAGTAGGCACTCAAGCGCAAGGGTGAGCTATTGGCCACAGGTTTCTCCAGTCGTTCGGGAGGAATGTATACCCCCTCGGCTGGAACATTGAGGTGACGGGGGAGGAAAATGTCCTGGTAGTTGCGGGCGCGGTCAAAATCGCAGATCCAGGCTTCCATGTCTTTTTCATCTTCCAGGTGATTGACGAGCAGATTGTCGGAGTGGATGTCTCGGTGTACAATGCCTTGTAGATGAAAATTGTGTAAGGTTTTGGCAGATTTGACGAAATAATTTCTGACCTTTTTCCAATTTCGACTCGTTATTGGGGTTTCAAAAGGGTTTTCAGGATAAATGAAATGATAAAGCTGATCATTGCCTGGTTCATCTTTAGGCGGAGGTGCAAAAAAACACCATTGTAATGATCCCATCTGAGCGTGGGCGGCGGCAAACCAATTTTTGCCATTGGCAATCAACGGAACCACCCCTTGCACTCGCCGATCCTGGAGATCTCGAAAATCATTGAAAATCTCAGACTCCCAATTGATGCGATTGGATTTATCTGGATCCATTAAACCTGGGCGCAGTTCCTTGACCACCACTAATTTTTGATCCCAGGCATCCCAACTCAACCAAACGGGTTTGTCTGCCTGGGTTCTAATGTTGTACAATCCCCAAAAACGATGAGGCAAAAATTCGTGGTGTGCCGTATGACCAGGCATTACCCCCCAAGCGCGGTAACCTTCAAATTGTTGCGTATTTGACCAGAGTTTTAAAGCGAAAAGTGCTTTTTTGCGATCGGCAGGGTGGGCGTGGCTTTCCTCAATGAGATCGTGCAATTGTTTTATTTGATAAAGGGCAACGTAGGTACGCCCTGCGTCGTGTTCATCAAGTGAGTCCGCATCTAAAATGGTGTTTATTCTTTTGGTAAGATTCAATGTAGCTTTCTCAAGGGTATCCTTTTGGAGCGGTGTATCTGCAAAGGCTGCAATAAAAGCTGTTTTATGGGGTTCAATGACATCAGGTAGCGGCGTTTGCGATAGCAAATCCTTTGCTTCTCCCCATTGTTGGTGTTTCAATAGGAAGTAAATGTAACGCAGCCGGCCAAATTGGTTCATAAAAGATGGAGCTAAACTGGCTCTAAGTTAAAGAAAGGTATGGGAAACTAGTGTGGGTATACCTCAAACTTAATTTTCAATACCTTTCTTTAACATGGCGTACAATCTGAACAAACAGCATTACTGACTCGTAATATAGGCCTCCAGATGGCGAATTTGCTGATCTTGAGCATGGATGATCGCGGTGACAATGTCGCCAATGCTGAGCATGCCGATAACTTTGTGGTTTTCGACAACCGGTAGGTGGCGAATGTGCTTGTCAGAAAACAAGGTCATACAATCCTCAATGCTCATTTGGGGGGTAACTGTAAAAACGCTGGGGGTCATTACTTCGGAAACGGGCGTGCTTTTGGCTTTTCTACCCACAATTATTCCTTTGCGCGCATAATCCCGTTCCGAAAAAATGCCGATAAGCTGTTCTCCTTCCATTACCAAAACACAACCAATTTTTTCTTTGGTCATGAGCATTAAAGCATCAATTACCATGTCGTCAGGGCGAACACTCCAAACAGCGTAATTGTGTTTGTCATCTAGTAAACGGCGTACGGACAGCATAAAGGAGCGATTTAAAATTTGAGGGAAAGACTAAATTTTGATTTAGCCGAAATTGATTCCTAATAATAGCGATTATTTTTATTTTATCAAAATTAATTCTTGAAAAAACAGTAAAACTTGAATTTTAATGTGATTTAGACTGAATCATCATAAAATTATTCCCGGGAATTTTTTAGTAAAAATCGAATGAAACAGGCAGGCTGTTTATATTTAGCAACGGAAACGAACTCCTGTGCTATCGGTACTGTTTCCATCAAAAGATCTAACTATGAATAAGCGAAACTTTCTAAGAACGGGTTTATTTGTAACAGCTGCCTCGCTGTTTAAACCCCGTAATTTATGGGCGGAGTCTCCACTGGAGCAAATGGACTTCAATGAAGAAGACCAAACACCTGGCCCTTTTACCCTTCCTGCATTGGCGTTTGCCACCGATGCGCTGGAGCCGCATTTTGACAAAATGACCATGGAAATCCACCATGACCGCCACCACAACGCCTATGTCACGAACCTGAACAAAGCAGTGGTCGGTACCCCATTTGCGACGATGAGCATTGAGCAGGTTATTGCCAATGTAACCAGCAAGGATCCTCTTATCCGCAACAATGGTGGTGGCCATTTCAACCATACCCTGTTCTGGACACTTTTGTCTCCACAGGGTGGCGGAACACCCTCGGGTAACGTAGGTGCTGCAATCACTGCCAAATTTGGCAGCTTTGACAAATTCAAAGAAGCCTTTACCACCGAAGCTACCAGTCGGTTTGGATCAGGTTGGGCCTGGTTGAGTGTCAACAGCAAAGGAGAACTCTTCATCAGTTCTACTCCGAATCAGGACAACCCTTTGATGAGCAAAATTGTTAAAAAACCATTGGGTAAACCCGTTCTGGCACTTGATGTATGGGAACATGCCTACTACCTCAAATACCAAAACAAAAGAGCAGATTACATCAAAGCCTTTTGGAACGTCCTGAATTGGGCTGAGGTTGAAAAGAGATACAACGCGGCTAAGGCCTAAATTGACATATTGTCTAGTGTAGAGGCGCGATGCATCGCGTCTCTACACCAAAACCACAAACCAATAATGAAACCACTGATCGAATTGACTGTTGAGGGAATGGATTGCGCCAATTGTGCGGCGGGCATCACCCGCTATTTGGAGCGCAAGGGGTTGGAAGATGTATACGTCAATTTTCAAACGAGAGAGGTTCGGTTTCGATTGGCAAGCGAAGATTTTACCATTGAAGAGGCCAAAGGTGGCATTCGAAAATTGGGCTATACCGTAGTAGAACCCGAGCAAAAGCAGGATTTTTGGACGCTGGAACGCAAATTGCTTATTGCTGCTATTTTTACCCTTCCCCTTTTATTGGGGCATCTGTTGATGTCGGTAGGCATCCATCTTCCTATTGTACACAATGCCTGGCTGCAATTCTTGATTTGTTTGCCCGTGCTGTTTATTGGGGTTTGGCATTTTGGCAAAAGTGCCTGGAGTTCCATCCGCAATGGAGTGCCAAACATGGATGTACTCATTTTTATTGGAGGCACTGCGGCCTTTGTATACAGCCTGGTCGGTACACTGAGTGGCGAGCGGCAATACATTTTTTACGAGACTTCCGCCACCATTTTTACCCTGGTTTTGCTCGGCAACTGGATCGAAAAAAGAGCTGTAGCACAAACGACCACGGCCATCACGGATCTGGCCGAATTACAAGTGGAGCATGCGCGCAGAGTCATGCCTTCCGGAACAGTGGTTGGTATTCATTATCCTGAAATCCAGGTTGGGTATATTTTACAGGTAAATGAAGGCGATAAAGTACCCGCCGATGGCGAAATATTCATCGGGCAGGCCAGCATAGATGAGTCGCTGCTAACCGGAGAAAGCCTCCCCATCAACAAACAATTGGGCGATCAGGTGATTGGTGGATCGCTGGTATTGAGTGGCAATTTTCAATTGAAAGTAAGTGCCATTGGCAAAAAATCAGTGTTGGGTCAAATGATCGAATTGATCAAAACTGCCCAACAAGACAAGCCAGATATCCAGCGTTTGGCAGATAAAATCAGCGCCATTTTTGTTCCTGCCGTCATCAGTATCTCCGTATTGACCTTCTTGTTGAGCTATTTTGTTTTTGACGTAGCCTTTAAAAATGCCCTGATGAATGCCATTGCAGTACTGGTCATTTCCTGTCCATGTGCGATGGGGCTGGCTACACCCACGGCTGTAATGGTTGGGGTAGGGCGCTTGGCGCGCAACGGAATTTTGGTGAAGGGAGGTAAAACCCTGGAGATATTTGCCAGCATCCGGAATATTGTTTTTGATAAAACGGGAACCCTGACTACCGGGCAATTTGTGGTGGAGCAGATTGATTGCGTCCCAACGGTGCAAGAAACAACGGTATGCAACCTCATTTATGACCTGGAGCTCCATTCTTCGCATCCCATCGCCAAGTCATTGGTGTTGGAAATGGAACCCCGCATCAGCCTCAATGGGCAAAGATTGGGCCCAACGATGTTGAACAGAGTAGAGGAAGAAAAAGGAAAAGGAATGACGGGCTACGATGAAGCGGGCAACAGCTACGAATTTGGCGCTTCAGAAAATGGCAGTGGAACCTTGCTGCTGCGCAAAAACGGCCTCCAAATCGCTGAGCTTACCCTCAACGATACCCTCAAACCAGAAGCCAAAGCTTGCATTGATGCCCTCAAATCTAAAAATGTTGAAGCCTACATTCTGAGTGGAGACAAACAAGCCAAAACGGCAATAGTTGCTAATGCACTGGGGATCACCCATTTTTTTGCGGCCCAAACACCCGCGCAAAAACTGACTCAAATTGAGCAATTGAGCAAACAAGCGCCTACTGCCATGGTGGGCGATGGCATCAACGATGCGCCAGCATTGGCCAAAGCCACCATTGGGGTCTCCTTGAGCAATGCGTCGCAGGCGGCTATTCAATCCGCTCAAATTGTACTACTGAACGGAAACCTGGATCGATTGCCCACTGCTTTGGCAATTTGTAGCCATACGGTATTGACCATCAAGCAAAGCTTGTATTGGGCATTTGCTTACAACATCGTTGCGATCCCGATGGCAGCCATGGGCTATTTGAATCCCATGTGGGGTGCCTTGTTTATGGGTTTTTCGGACGTGGTGGTGATTGGCAATGCCATTCGGCTGAAATACAAACGGATCAACTGAATTTGATCCGTTTGTAGATTGATATGTAATTGTCCAAAAAACAATCAGCCCTATTCTTCCAACTTCTTCCAGTCAATCCTTTTCCACCACCACTTGAAGTTCCACTCTGACATGTTTTCTGCGGCCACCATGACCATGACCTTGTTGTCGAGAACCATGTGCATGAAGGCTTGGTTTTCGGCTTCATTGTAGCCCTCCACGTATTTTAAGCCATTCCATTCGCCCGTTTTTTGGCGCACATTGTCGTCGTCAATGTCAAATTCGTTTTCAAATACCCCACTGAATGAACCAGCAATGTTCCCAATTGCGCCGCCCATCACAATTACCGCTACTTTTTGATTGCCCTTGGTGTATTCTACTTCAGCGTTGGATACCAGTCCCATGGCATTTTGGAAGTTGTATTCGGTTCTTTTGAACCATCCTATGCGGTCAGGAAACATGTTGCGTAATGTCTTAGCATCCAGCTTTTTGCCTGAACCATCAAAATTTAGTTCGAAATCATCGAATGTTTTTTCCAGGTCCTTGCCGTTGAATTCAGTCTTGCCTTCATCGCTTGAAATGTCCAGGTGGAAACCACCTTTGTCCTTGCCGTTCTTTTTGTTGCCTTTTCCGGAGGCATCAATTTTTACATCGCCATCTTTGGTCGAAATACTCAGGTGAAAGCCGTCTTCTTCTTTTTCGGCTTCACGGGCTGCTTTCTCAGTACTTAGATTGTTGCATCCCAAAAGGCTCAATCCCAGGAGTAAGCCTACCAGTCCATTTAGCTTAAATTTTAGTTCCATTAGGGTTGTTTGTTATTTTTGGTTATATCGACAAAACTATGTGCCTACGTAAAGCCCCGCTGAAAAATTCGACAAATCCCGGCTTTTCCAAAACCAACGTTGAAAAATGCAGGAGTTCGCAGTACCTTAGCCCGGCTAATTTTATTGCAATGAACAACATCAGTGTGATTGGAGCAGGTACCATGGGAAATGGCATCGCTCATGTTTTTGCTCAATATGGACATCAGGTTACCTTGGTTGACGTATCGGAGCAAGCTCTGGAAAAGGCCTTGGCCACCATTGGCGCCAATCTGGACCGCATGGTCAAAAAGGAAAGCATCCAACCTGCCGACAAAGACCGCACCTTGGCGAATATCCATACTGCTACGAGCATAGAGCAAGGGGTTGCCCAAGCCAATTTGGTGGTGGAAGCAGCTACCGAAAACAGTGCCTTGAAGCTTCAGATTTTCAAAAATTTGGATGCCTTTGCCCCATCTGCTGCCATCCTGGCTACCAACACCTCGTCTATCTCCATCACCCAAATTGCGGCAGCTACCCAGCGCCCAGCGCAAGTGATCGGGATGCACTTCATGAATCCTGTACCTGTAATGAAACTGGTGGAGGTGATTCGCGGTTTTGACACCAGCGACGATACGACCCGCATCATCATGGAGCTATCCCAATCCTTGGGCAAAGTACCCGTAGAAGTCAACGATTACCCCGGATTTGTGGCCAACCGCATTTTGATGCCGATGATCAACGAGGCGATTTATGCCTTGTACGAAGGAGTTGCCGGCGTGACCGAGATCGATACGGTGATGAAATTGGGCATGGCGCACCCTATGGGGCCATTGCAATTGGCTGATTTTATTGGCTTGGACGTCTGCTTGTCGATCCTTAAAGTATTGCAAGACGGATTTGGTCAACCCAAATATGCCCCTTGTCCCTTGTTGGTCAATATGGTGACTGCGGGCAAGTTGGGTGTAAAGAGCAATGAAGGTTTTTATCAGTATACACCTGGTTCAAAAGAATTGATTCCCGCAAAGCATTTCACCCGTTAAGCATGAAAAAAGTAGTTTTGGTAACCGGAGCATCTTCTGGACTTGGAGAGGCATTGGCCACTATTTTGGCACAAAAAGGATATACTGTATACGGAACCAGCCGCAAGCCAGGTGCAGAAAGTCGCTTTACCTTGTTGGCAATGGATGTGCAAGATGCCGCAAGCGTACAAGCGGCAGTAGCTCAAATCATCGCCGAGCAAGGCCAAATCGATGTCTTGATCAACAATGCCGGAGTTGGGATTGCCGGGCCATTGGAAGTGACTTCCATCGAAAGCATCCAACAAGCATTTGATACCAATGTGTTTGGCCTGGTACGGGTCTCACAAGCGGTTTTGCCGCACATGCGCAAAGCGGAGTCAGGGAAAATCATCAACATCAGTTCGATTGCATCCGAAGTGGCTTTGCCTTATCGGGCCCTGTACAGCGCCACCAAGGCTTCGGTAGACCGCATCACGGAATCCCTGCGCCTGGAGGTGGGGCGGTTTGGCATCCAGGCTTGTGCCATTCAGGCCGGAGACATTCAAACGGCCATCACGGCGCACCGCATCATGGAATACGCCGCCGATCATCCTGCATATGGGGAGGTTTTTGCCAAAGTAGCCCAAAAAATGAACGATGGCGTAAGCAAGGGATCTTCTGCGCAATTCATGGCCTCGGAGATCATCAAAATCCTGGAAAAGCCTACGCTGAAAAAAATCTACCCGGTAGGCAAGACTTACCAGAAACTCTCGCTTACCTTGAAAAAACTGCTTCCAGCGGGGCTTTTTGAAAAAGTGATCAAGGGGTACACGCAGTCTTGATTTATTGCTCGAATTATTTCATAAAGTCTAGTGTGCCATTGAGTATTTCTTCTTTCTATTGACAAAAGTCATTCAAAAGCACTCTATTGCATCAACGCAGGATCATATACCTCCCGGTAACTTTGGCATAGAAAATCAACCTAGCCATGAAAAAGATCCTTGTTCCAACCGACTTCTCCGACAATGCCCGCCAAGCGTTGGACGTTGCCGTTCATGTTGCCAAAAAAATCGACGCTGAAATCGTTTTACTCCACGTGAACGAACAAATCGGCGCGGCACTACCTGTATCCGAATACTATTACACCTATGATCGATCCATTGAGGAAAAATACCTCAACATGGTGCACGAAAACCTGGAAAAACTCTTGGAAGAGGTAGCTGCTGAACTGGACAACAAAAATGTGCGTACCTCGGTCATCGGTGGGCCCTTCTCAACGATTATTGAGGATGTGGTTAAAACTGAAGGTATTGACCTGATTGTGATGGGTACCAAAGGAGCATCTGGCTTGAAAGAATTCTTTGTAGGTTCTAATACCGAAAAGATTGTGCGCATCGTGAATTGCCCGGTGCTAGCCGTACATGACAATGCGACGCTTGAATTCAAGACCATCGTGGTTCCCACTACTCTTGAATCTGATCAAAAGAAACTTTTTGAAGGCTTGCGCGATTGGGAAGCCATTTTTGGTGGGAAATTCTTCCTATTGTACATCAACAATCCCGGAGCATACCGAAATGATGCCGATATCGAAGCCCGTGAAAAAGCATTGCTTGAATCAACGGGTTTGAAAAATGTCGAAATTTTCAAGACCGAAACTTTTACCCTAAACGAAGAACAGGTCATTTTTGACTTTGCCAAAGAACACAACGCCGACCTGATCGTGATGGGCACACACCAACGCCGCGGTTTGTCCCACATTTTGCTGGGCAGCTTGACCGAGGATACCATCAACCACGCTGCTATTCCGGTGCTGGCAATTCCGTTGAAATAGATTTGACTGGATAGGGACGCGATGAATCGTGTTCCTATCCTCGTTTATTCAATACGTCTGCAACAGACAACTCAAAATCTGGCAATACGGGAGCAGCAGAACATTGCATGTCTGCGGTCAAAACAGTCATGTTCCGTAGATCTCCTCCGGTAAACACGTGAACTTCACCAGTCAAAGGCAAAATGTGCCAAACTACCTGGACTCCTGCAGCACGGTAATCTTGCATTTTAAGGAAAACCCGATTGATGGCATCATGATTGGAAATGATTTCAATGACAAATTGCGGAACCGGGCGAACACCATCAGCTGCGGCTTGAATTTGTGCAGAACTGAAATAAGCTATATCTGGGCGACGGTGTTTGTTGAGGAAAAAAACATCTCCTTCTGTAATCAAAGCTCCATCCATCAAACTTTGGGACTGGAGGCCATAAAAGAAATTTTGTAGGTTCTGAATGATGTAAAATCGGGTGTAGTCCACTGTTCGTCTGGTTTTTTCCACTACACCATTCAGCCATTCGTATTTGTAGGCGTCTTCTCGGCTAAGGTATTTGCGTTGAAAAAGCTCCCAAGAAATCAGGCCATCCTTGGCCTTTCCGTGGGTATTTTCCGTGCTGGTAGCGGTTGCATTTGCCATTGGTATTCTTTTTAATAGTGGGGCAAAAATAAGTGTTTCATTTTCTCAGAGCCAAAGGACTAGATGAGGCACTTAAAATGAAACGCTTACTCATCTAGTCCTTTGGCAAAATGAAACACTTATTTTTTTACCGCCCCAGACTCTGTAAACAAAGTTAGTTTATTTCTGGTTAAAAGCCAAACAGCCGTTCAATGGCAAAAACCTCACAGTTTTAGTATGACGCAAAAAATTACTTCCCGATTTTTTAAGTGGGTTTTGAATAGGAAGCTCACTTGAAATGAACCGTTCTGCTTCCTATTCAAAACCCAAAATCGGGAAGTTAATTTTTCTGCGTTAATTGCTGGAATTACTTGACAATTCCCAAATTCCCACTAACTTTGTATTTCAAAGTACTTCAAAATGATCGAACCACAGCATCAGCAATCTTTGGACACCCTGCAAGAGATTCGTTCCTTGATGGAGCGTTCGTCCCGCTTTATATCACTCAGCGGCTTATCGGGCGTGAGTGCGGGCATATTTGCATTGATTGGCGCAGCGGTTGCCGGGATTTATTTGGGGCGCTTTGATACACAGGAATTGAACTACGAAAACTTCTTTGAAATCGAGCGTTGGGGCATCAAGGCTGGCGTTTTTTTATTGATGGATGCGGTATTGGTTTTCATTTTCGCTGTGCTATCTGCAATTTATTTCACTACCCGCAAGGCGAAGTTAAAAGGGCTACCCATCTGGGACGCCGTTTCCCGCCGCTTGTTGTGGAGCCTGGCTACCCCTTTGATTGCTGGAGGTGTATTTATTTTGGCTTTGTTGTACCAAGGCATTGTGGGGCTGGTGGCACCTTGTACCTTGTTGTTTTACGGACTTGCTTTGGTAAACGCCAGCAAATATACCCTTGACGACGTGCGGCAATTGGGCTATGTCGAAATTGTACTTGGACTGATTACCTGTTTCAACATTGGCTATGGACTCGAAAGTTGGGCTTTGGGCTTTGGGATATTGCACATCGCCTACGGACTCTACATGTATTACAAATACGAACGCTCATAACGACTGAAGGAGATGAAAATACTCATTGATGGCTTGAGCGATACTTTTGACAACCGGGTGCGGTTGGGGATCATGTCCATGTTGATGGTCAATGACTGGGTAGAATTCACGAGTTTTAAAACCATGCTTGACCTGACCGATGGCCGCCTGGCCAGCCACCTCAAAGTTTTGGAAGGGGAGACCTACATCGAAGTACAAAAACAATTCATTGGCCGTAAGCCCAATACCTCATACCGGGCTACCGCTCAAGGCCGCAAAGCGTTCAACGACCATTTGGATGCATTGGAAAAACTGCTCAATCTCCGTTCGACAAATGGAGAAAAGCCCAGCGAAAATGATGATATAGCGCAATAACGTTTTTTTTTAACCCAAACTTTGAAATTCAAAGTACTTTAAAATGAAAAATCAAACAATCAACGAAAACGGGAGTTGGCCGATCCAAACCCTCAACGGCCAATTGCTGATCAATGTCTTGTTGACCGTTGGTGCGGGCTTGTATACCGTACTGTTTTGGCGGCCAGAATTGGGTCTCAACGCCTTGTTATTCGGGAGTTTTTTAAGTGGAGTAGTGTGGCTATTGCATCCAGAGTACCGCATTGCCCCACGCTTGTGGTGGCTTACTTTGGGGGTATTGCTGAGTGCATTGGCGGTGGTTTGGCAGCATTCGTTGTTGGCGCAGGTTACGCACATCGCATCGATTTTTTTACTGCTGGGTTTTGCGCAAGCCAGAGAATTGCGCTTTTTAGGATTTGCTTTGCTACTGGCCGTGAGTGGCTTGCTGAGTGCACCGATCACCTGGTGGCGGCGTTGGGAGTACGAGTATGAAGCAGCGTTTCGTTGGGTGCGTACCTGGAGTTATTTGATTCTGCTGCCCTTTGGGTTGTTGCTCTTGTTTTTCAGTATTTACTATGCTGCCAATGCCCAGTTTGCGCAGTTGGTCAACCTGGCTGTTGCCTGGTTGCCTGCATTTAGTCCCTGGAAAAGTATCGCTTTGCTATTGCAAGGATTATTGGTGATGACGGTATTGATTTGGCCGTCGGTATGGACAAGCGACCTGCTCAACCAAGAAAAAACCTACTCCATGTGGAAACTGCGCCGCCGAACCCGCAACCAGGGCATTGTTCCTACGCTGGCTTTGCGGCGACATTATTATTCTGCCTTGCTGAGTTTTGCCCTGTTAAATGGGTTGTTGCTCATCGTCAATTTGACCGATATTCAGGGCGTCTGGTTGAGTCAGCAAGGGCACAGCGCCGCTGAATTGAGCGATTACGTGCACCAGGGAACGTACCTGTTGATCGCGGCATTGGGATTGGCGATGGCGGTCATCGCTTATTTCTTTAGTGGCAATCTGCATTTTTTGCAAAACAACCAACCTTTGAAAGCACTGGCTTATGCCTGGATTGTTCAAAACACAATCTTGGCAATTTCGGTGGCTGGCCGCAATTTCCATTACATCGCGGAGTACGGTTTGGCCTACAAGCGATTGGGAGTGCTTTGGTTTTTGATTTTGGTGGTACTGGGTTTGTATTCTTTGTTTGTGCTGATCCGGGAGCGGAGGTCGCTGTTCTATTTGTGGGTCGTGAATGCCTGGTTTGTGTACGGAAGTTTGCTACTGACCAGCTTTGCCAATTGGGACGTCCTCATTACCCAATACAATTTGCATGGAGCGCATCATACCAAAATTGACGCGCTGTTTTTACTGAAAGAAGTATCGGATAAAAATTTGCCCCTGCTGATCAATGAACACGATTTGCTTTTGGAACGCAGCAACATCGATGCAGCAAAGGTGGATCGGTTATTGCATTTTAAAATCGAACGATTTGAAAAACGCAAATCCAAACAAGGCTGGCAAGGCTGGAATTGGGCAGACCAAAAAACGCAAAAGGTGTTGTAACGTGAAAAATGGGTTATCTGCTCCGCTTCGACTTGTTCGTTTTGTAATCCCGGAATACAAATTCACCCAGTCCATCCAGGCTGCTGTAAAATGCTTTGCCGTTGTTGGCGCGGGTAAAGGAATCCACAAAACGCATCAAGTATGGATCGCGGGCGATCATAAAAGTGGTGATCGGGATGCCAATTTTGCGGCAACTTTGCGCCAGATTGAGCGTACGCGTCAAGATGGTGCGGTCGATACCGAAACTGTTCTTGTAGTATTTTTTACCCTTTTTGATGCAAGTCGGCTTGCCGTCGGTGATCATGAAGATCTGTTTGTTGGGATTGCGGCGGCGGCGCAGCAAATCCATGGCCAGTTCCAGGCCAGCTACAGTATTGGTATGGTAAGGCCCTACTTGCAAAAAAGGCAGGTCTTTGATTTCGATTTGCCAGGCATCGTCGCCAAAAACGATGATGTCCAGGGTGTCTTTGGGGTAGCGGGTGGTAATGAATTCAGAAAGTGCCATGGCTACCCGCTTGGCTGGGGTGATGCGGTCTTCGCCGTACAGAATCATTGAATGCGAAATATCGATCATCAGCACGGTGCTGGTCTGGCTTTGGTTGAAGGTTTCGTGAACCTCCAGGTCTTCTTGCGCCAACTTGAATTCCTCGATGCCGTGGTTGATCTGGGCATTGCGCAAGGATTCAGAAATGGCGAGTTTGTCCAACTGATCGCCAAATTCGTAAGGGCGCAATTCCGAGGTTACCTCGTCGCCTCGGCCTTCTGCTTTGGTGCTGTGGTTGCCCTGTTTGGCTTTTTTGATGTTGCCAAATACGTCTTCCAAGGCTTTTTGGCGCAGGGCGATCTCCATTTTCGCGGCAATGGTAAATCCATCTTCTCGCTCGGCAGGTGGCTTGATGTACCCCTTGTCAATCAGATCCTGGATGAAATCGGCCATGCCGTAATTTTCATCCGTGAGTTTGTATTCCTTGTCCAGTTCAGTCAACCAAGACAAGGACTCGCTGACGTCACCAGAAGTGTACATCAAGAGTTCCTGAAATATTTTGAGCAGCTTTTCAAAAGGTGTTCCTCCTTCTGGGCCGGGTATGTATTGACCAAATTTCCATCCAATCATTGGAAACCTTTTTTCATTGAAAATGTGCGGCAGAATAGCCAAAAATATGGAACACCTCCAAGGGGGCATTCGGTTTACTCAAGGTAAAGAAAAATCAACAGGAAATGTTCATTTTTGATGAAAACTTAATCCATTGCGCAGCACTTGAGCAGTTCTTCATAATCCGGGCGATCAGAAGAAAGTTGGTGGATAAAGCTTTCCCGAATTTCTCCATTTTGAATCACAAATACACCTGGCATTTGAAAACCATCGCCCATTTGTGGCCCTACACCATGACCAGCAACTACGCTTGCTGAAAATCCGCGAATCCAGGAATGTAGGCCAAAGAGTTGGTTGAAATTGCCTTTCATCAGGCCGAAAGCTCGATAAAAATTGCACTCAGGATCGCTGATGTGGGTTACTTTTTCTAGATTATAGCGGATAAAATAGCGTTCAGCGATGTCGTTTTCGGTCATGTGAACAAAAACGATGCGGGTGCCGGTGGATTCAATTTCTTTGCGGCGTTTGGAAATGTCGGCAAGGGCTTCACGGCAAAAAACACAACCAAAATGGCGAAGGAATACCAACAGCACTGGTGCGTTGGCTGCCGTTTTCCGAAGACTTTCCCCGGAATTAGTGACCATTTGATCCAAAACTTCTTCTTGCATTCCATACGGAATCATAAAATGGAAATTTTAGATGAAACAATGGGGAATGGAAAATGTTTTTGGATTTAAGGATTTAGGTTGCACACAATCTTGCTTGTTTTGTAAAATTGTGTGCAACCTAAATTCTAAAACTTAAAGTCCCATTCCATCGTACACATCCATCACGGACTTAACAGCCACTGATGAATCATGCAATAACTTCATTTCGTCCGCATTGAGTTTCAGCTCAATCATTTGAGTGATACCTGCTTTGCCCAATTTGACGGGAATACCCACAAATGTATCGTTCAATCCGTACTGGCCACTCAGGTTGACACAGCAAGGAAAAATACGGTTTTCGTCTTTTACGATGGCTTCCACCATTTGAGCTGCTGCTGCACCTGGCGCATACCAGGCCGAAGTACCCATCAGGTTTACCAATTCGCCACCACCTGCTTTGGTGCGGTCTACAATGGCATTGAGTTTTTCTTCGTCGATCAACTCGGTTACCGGGATACCTGCCACAGTCGTGTAACGAGGCAGAGGAACCATGGTGTCGCCGTGGCCGCCCATCAGCACCGCCTGGATGTCTTTAGGAGAGACATTCAAAGCCTCGGCCAAAAATGCCCGGTACCGGGCTGTATCCAAAATACCTGCCATACCAAACACCTTGGTAGCAGGCAGACCTGCAGTTTTGAAGGCTGCGTAAGTCATCACATCCAAAGGGTTAGAAACCACAATGATGATTGGCGCTTCGGAGTGCTCCAGGATAGAGCGGGTAACGCTATTGACGATTTTGGCGTTGGTAGAAATCAAATCATCGCGGGTCATCCCTGGTTTGCGAGGAACACCTGCTGTGATGACCACGATATCTGACCCAGCGGTATCCGCATAATCATCGGTGCCACGCAGATAAGTGCTGTAATGATCGATGGGGGCTTGCTGCCAGGTGTCCAGGGCTTTGCCTTTTGCCATATTGCCATTGATATCGAGCAAAACGATTTCTTTGACAATGTCCCGGTGTGCCAGTACGTTGGCTACAGTAGCTCCTACGTTACCAGCGCCAACAACGGTTACTTTGCTCATTTTATGTTCTTTTATGATTTTTTTACAAAAGCCATTTTGGAGTGAAAAAAGCTGCTCAAACAGTCAGAAAGACCAAGATAACAAGCCCTTTGAGGATTCCCCGCAATTATAGGGAATAATTTCTGCTTTGTTGAGGTGCGGACAAAAGATTTACTGAATTTTTGCAAAACTTTCAATTTCCACTGATTCTTATTAGCTTCACACTTATTTTTGAATGAAATTTTGAGAGGCCTGTTTATTTCACCATTTAACTCCCCTTGTATGCGTTTTGTACGCCATACGTTTTTACTGTGTTTTATCTGCCTGAGTCTATCCCAGCTGTTGGCTCAGCTCCCTTCTGGTGTGTTCCCCTGTGCTACACCTGCTGTAAAATCTGAATGGTTGTCTCAATTTCAAAATCGCCAGCATCTTCCACAATTAAGATCAGAGGACAGGAAATTCATCGCTGTGACGATTCACATCGTTGGTACAGATGAAGGCAAAGAATACCTGAATGGAAATACGATTCTGGATGCACTGTGCATGCTCAATGAAAAATTTGCACCTGCAGATATTCATTTTTTTATCAAAGGAAGTTTCAACTACATCGACAACAGTTTGCTTTATGCGCACGATAAAAGCACCTTTCCCAAAATTCCCAATTTGTTTTTAAGAAACAACGTAGAAGGTACAATCAATGTCTATTTTGTTGGCGATCCAATGGGTGCATGTGGCTACAATTATATGCCCAATGGCAAAAGCATGGCCATCGTATTGAGCAATGATTGTACCAATGGCAAAGATGCCAATTGGGCACACGAAATGGGACACTACCTAGCGCTGCCCCATACTTTTTTCGGATGGGAAATGGAGACGCCAGATTTTTCAAAACCTGCACCAAATCAGACCAAAATGGGTGTTGAGGTTGAAATGGCCGATAGCAGCAATGGAGCCTATGCGGGAGATGGTTTTTTTGATACACCAGCTGATTATTTATCTGGCCGCTGGTACTGCGACAACAAAGGCATCAGCAGCATCAAACAAATGGATCCGAATGGAACCTACTTTTGCTCAGATGGCTCTTACATCATGTCGTATTCGATGGACAATTGCGCCGCTAAATTTTCACCTTCCCAAATTGGAGCCATGCACAGCTATTTGTCGGAAGAATTGCACAATTATTTTATGGTCAATCCTCCCTGTGCAGAACTGGGATCTCCAACGAACATTCTTGAATTTCCGAGCAATAAAGCGGTGCTGAACGCACCAAACCGCAAAGTGGCGCTGAATTGGCGCCAGGCAGAAAATGCCTTTGGGTATGTAGTAGAAGTGAGTTTGCTAGCCAATTTTGGAACAGTGGTTTTTCGAGGAATTACTTACGGTACTTCAATTGAAGTTGGCAACCTGACCAGTACCCGTTCCTATTATTGGCGCGTAAGGCCTTTTAATGCTTTGTTTTCCTGCAAGACTTATTCCGCATCGCGTTCCTTTACCATCAATCAGGCTACCGCTTTGCCTGAGCTCAAAAGTGTTCATGCACTGGAATTGTTTCCCAACCCCATTCTCTCAGGTGAAGCGATTCGATTGCGCTTTGACTCTGAAGAACGCATGAGTTTGCAGGTTTCTTTGGTCAATGCATTGGGAGAAGTGGTGTACCAGCAACCTGTTCAGGTGAATATAGGCAACAATGATTTACGCCTACGGGCTCAATTGCCAGTTGGCATGTATTGGATCTGGCTGAAAGGGGAAAAAGGTACTTTATCTCGCAAGCTGATCATCCATTAAGTCTGACGCAAAAAATTACTTCCCGATTTTTTGAGAGGCTTTTGAATAGAAAGCTCACTTTAAATGAACCGTTCGACTTCCTATTCAAAACCCAAAATCGGGAAGTTAATTTTTCTGCGTTATTTAGTTGTTGAAAAGATTGCTGTAGTCGTTGTTGTCCCCACGCGCTTCTTTCTCTGGACGGCTTTTGAAGCTGTCCAAATCCAGTGATTCAGAAGTAGAGGTTTTACCCGTTCCTTCCATCAGCATCAAGGTGCTTTTCTTTTCCCAATCTTCCAACATGGCCATGCCTTGTTCTTCAAACATGCCATTTTGCAAGTCAATAGAATCCATCAGTTTGGAAGACATTTCCATGAAGTTTTCCATTTCACCTACCTTGTTGGCTACATCTTCGGTGATGGCATCCATCGCGGCATCAAACATGGCGCGCTTGTCTGGATCTCCGCTGATGACACTCATGGCCGAACGCATGGCCGAGTGAGAAGTACGGATTGCCTTGCGCTCAATCTCTTTGACTTTGACCTGGTCTTTGGTGTCTTCCAGCAGCACCTCAGAATTGCTGTGCATCTTGGACAAAATCCGGTACAGGATTTCCATCTTTTGATGCAGCGCAGCGTATTTTTCGTTGCTTTCACGCAAACGGGCAGCTTTGCGGGACGCCAACAGCATTTGCTGGTCTTTGTCCTGATCGCGGGCTGCGGCGGCTAAGCGCATGTTGGCATCAATTTCTTTGTTGTTGTCTTCGATGAGCGTAGACATTTGGCGCATCTGGCCGCGCAGAATGCCAATTTGCTTGCGCATTTTGGTCAGGTTGTCCTCCAGGTCTTCGATGTAGTTCTTGAGGATACCAATGGGGTCGATGGTCACAAACATACCCGTAACCCAACGCATGATGCTTTTGTACATGTACCAGATCAAGGTGCGCATCCTGGGATCGAGTACCATATAAAGGATGGCCACGATGGCAACAATCATCAGTGCCAAGTAGAGCGTGCTTTGTGCCAACGCCAGGATCACAGGAAGATAGGTTACGAATAAATAACCCAAGCCTGCCAATACCGCCAAACCAAAAATAGCACCAGTGGTGCCTTCTGGACGAGACCAGAACGATTTTTGCTTAAATTCGGGATTTTCAAATTTAACTTCAGCCATGTTTAGGTGAGTTTTTGTGGGTACTCAATTCCGAGTACACTCAAAATTACAAATATTGTTGAATGTTCAGAATATCGCGATCAATTTCGTTCATCAGCGCCCGCAAGGTGCCTTCAAAACCATCTTTGGTGGTCTCGATTTTTTCCAAAGCGCCTTGTATCAAATCATCGGCCTGATCAATGGTGCTTTGTGAAGCGACAATTTTAGCTTCCAATTCCTTGATTTTGGCCTGAAACTCCTCGATTTGCTTGCGCAGCTTTTCTACCTCCAATTGTTTTGACCGCACCCGCTGCTCTACCTGCTTTTGCATAGCGGCATCAAATTGGGATTTTTCGTTGGTCAAAATCTTTTTATAATGGTCGGCAGTTTTCAGCAATTTCTCCTTGGTCAAACCCACTGTAGTTGCAGTTGCATACGCAGACTTGTACATCGTGGGCTCGTCCATCCCCAAATCAATCAGATTGCCAATTGATTGCTTGAACTCGATGTAATCAAAGCCTGGAAGATTATTCTTCTCCAGTGCCTGGGTCAAAAAATCAACACTTTTTTCGTCCAATCCGTGGTGAACACCAAAAAGCGCTTTCAAACTCTTTTGCATGGGTAATGTCGTTTCTAGTTGGCGCAAATTAAGGGTTTTTATACACAAAAAAGCCTGATTTTTCGATTTTCCTGGATATAACTTGGATGAACGTACCTTTTGCCCTTGATTTTGTTGACTTTTAAAAAAATCAAAGCTACTACTTGCAACGTACGATATTTATCGTACCTTTGTGATATGAAAGCACAAAATCCAGAATCAGATCAAGCAGGGATTCCTACCAAAGCAGAAATGGACATTCTGCAAGTACTTTGGGACTGCGGTCCGAGTACGGTTCGTTTTGTCAATGATACCTTAAATGCACAAAAGAAAGCTGTACAGTATACTTCTACCTTGAAACAAATGCAAGTCATGGTAGAAAAAGGGATGCTCTTACGTGACGAAAGCAACATGAAACACATTTACAGCGCAGCGATAGAAGAGCAAGCGACAAAAGGGCTAATGTTGGATAAAATTGTAGATACCCTTTACAAAGGTTCACCCAGCAATTTGGTGATGCAATTGTTGGGCAACAAAAAGACTTCCCAAGCAGAACTCGATGCCATTAGGGCATTGCTGGATCAACACAAGGACGAGCTTTAGTAGTTTTTAATTAAAAAAATGGCTTATGCAATTGGTATTCGCAACATCCTTTGTTTCGGAACGAGTGATCTATGCCCTGAGCTGGACGCTTCTGCATTCCTTTTGGCAAGGCATTGTACTGGCTTTAGTGGCAGGGCTGATCATGCTGGTTTGCCGGAGATCCAAAGCCAGCGTGCGGTATAATTTGTTGGGAATAGCCCTGGTATTGTTTGTGATCGGATTAGTGGCAACGGGTTCGATTCTATGGCAATACCACAATACAATCAGTTCCCCCCACGCTTTGGAAATCAATTACCCCGATCAAGTGGTTGCTCAAAATAAAGAGCAAGGGGTAGGAGAGGGATTACTATCAATACCTTGGGTACATTCACAACTGAATGCATTTATCGCTTTCATTGACCGACATACGTTCCTTATTGTTGCTTTCTGGATGCTTGTTTTGGGCATCAAAAGCATTCGCATGGGGTGGGATTTGTATCACTTACGCCGCATCACTTTATACGGTAGTCTGGTTCCTAACTTGTATTGGCGAAGCCGTCTGGAGGTGCTTGCAGTGCAACTTCAAATCCAAAAACCTGTGCAGTTTTTAGAATCCGCTTTGGTCAAGAGCCCTGCTGCGATAGGATTTTTCAAGCCTATGGTTTTAGTGCCACTGGGGCTGTTGAGTAATCTACCTGCGGAACAGGTGGAGGCCATCCTGTTGCACGAGTTGGCGCATATTCGCCGCAATGACTACCTGATCAATTTTATGCAGTGCTTGCTGGAGCAGGTATTTTTCTTCAATCCAGGTCTGTTGTGGGTTTCTGCCCTGATTCGTTTGGAGCGAGAAAATTGTTGTGACGACATTGCAGTAAACACAATGCAAAGCAAAACCCATTACATCAATGCCCTGGTTGCTTTTCAGGAGTTTAACCTCAAAGGTTCTAAATATGCCCTGGCTTTTGCCGGAAAACAAAAAATGCCTTTGCTCGCAAGGGTGAAGCGCATCCTCAATCACCACACCTACAAAACATTAAGTATTATGGAGAAGATCTCATTACTGGCCAGTGTGCTACTCATTAGCTCCTTGTGCTTTTTTTCCTTGCACAAAAGCCAAGCTCAATCAACGAAAGAAAACAGGATTACTTCTTTTACCAATGTCAATGTTTCAGGCAATGGTACTGCCAAAAGCCCTCAAATTCTATTTTTGCAGGACACCAATGGCAAAACCTACAGCATCAAGCGCATCGACAAGAAGGTCGTGGAAATGTACGTGAATGGCGGAAAAATTGCTGCGGATCAAGTCAACAAGTACGACTGGCTGTTCAAAACGGTTGACGAGCAAATTGCCAGAGACAAAGCGCAAGCCGAACGTGACCGCCAACAGGCTGAACGTGATCGCGCGCAAGCTCTAAAAGACCGAGACCAAGCGCTAAAAGACCGGGACCAAGCTTTGCGGGATCGGGATCAGGCCAAACGCGACGCAGAGCAAGCCGCCAAAGACCAGCATCAAGCCAAACTTGTCCAGGAACAAGCTCAGCGGGATACCCATCTGAATCAAGTACAAGCTCAACGCGATCGTGATCAGGCACAACGGGATAAAGAACAAGCGGAAAGAGACATTCAGCAAGCGAAACTCGATCGCGAACAAGCCGAAAGAGATCGTCAACAAGCCATGCGCGATAGAGAACAGGCTGAACGCGATCGGGAGCAAGCCACGCGAGATCGCATCCAAGCTGAAAAAGACGAAAAAGTAATGGAGGACATCATCAAAGAAATGATCAGTGATAAACTGATCAAAGACAAAAAGTCACTTACTGCTTTGAAATTGGACGAGGATGTTTTTAAAATCAACGGCGTAAAGCAATCCGGCGAATTGCACAAAAAATACCAGGAGAAGTTTTTGAAGATAGCCAATGGTTACCGGACGTATAGCTACCGGGTTTCTGGAAATTAACCACCAACATTATTCCACGTGCCCACAATTTGCAGGCACGTGGAATCTTCATTTTTACTTCTTCTTCAGCTTCATCGCCACTGGATCCCAGTGGATGACTTTTTGTTCAAAAAAACTCTCATTGCAAGCCAGGGCTGGTCCGGCAGCGCGGAAACCCATCACGGGATCTTCCAGGGTACCTTGACTGCCTTTGCGGATGTTGTCAAAGAAATTGAGAAAGTGCAGGGCGTGTGCATCTTCCCCTTTGGGAGACTCAAATTTTATCTCTTTGGCTGGTTCGGCCTTGCGGGTATCTTCAGGGTATTTGGCATCGTATTGTTTCACAAATTCCTTTTGGGTTTCCTCCGGGAAAGTGAAAAAGCTGTCGTAATTGCCGTAACCGGGTGCCGAGGGCAGTTTTTTCTTGGTCAAAGTAATCCGACCGTTGCCAAAGAGGATTTCGCCTTCATCCCCGATAATGCGGGTACTGTTGTTGATGGTGCCTGCATTGGCAAAGTTGACGCGGTATACTGCTTGGAAAGACCCATGGGTAGCAGTTTGGGGATAATCCATCACCGAAACCAGTACATCCGGCACATCGCGGCCATCTTTCCAGTGGTACAAACCTCCGGAGGAGAAAATCCGCGTTGGGCCCAAGGAATTGGTGACGTAATGCGTGCTGGTCAGCAGGTGGATAAACAAGTCTCCGGCCACTCCGGTGCCATAATCCCGGTAATTGCGCCAGCGGAAAAAACGGGTAGCATCAAAGGGGCGCTTGGGTGCATTGCCCAAAAAAGTATCCCAATCCACGGTAACTGGCGAAGCATCTGGTGGGATGGAGTAATTCCAGGCACCGATGGCATTGAATCGGTCGCTGTTGGATTCCATGTAGTTGATGGCCCCAATGTCTCCAGCAGCGATCATGCGGCGAGCTTCGGCGGCATCCGAGCCGCTGATGCGCTGGCTGCCCACTTGCATGGTTTTGCCAGATTTTTTCCAGGCATCAATCACCCCCAAGCCTTCTGAAATCTGTTTGACCATGGGTTTTTCGCAGTACACGTTTTTGCCCGCCGCCAGCGCATCCAGGGTAATACGGCCATGCCAATGGTCGGAAGTAGCGATGATTACCGCATCGATATCAGGTCTTTTCAGGATTTCGCGGTAATCTCGGGTTACAAAAAGTTGATTGCCGTAGTCTGCTTTAGCGCGATCCAGGCGCCCCTGATACAGGTCGGCAACGGCCACCAATTCTACTCCGGTGTCTTTGAGTGCAGCCCGGGTATCAAAATGCCCTTGAATGCCCATGCCAATGGTGGCCAGTCGAATCTTGTCGGCTGGGCTGACTTTCATGCTTTTGATCAGGTGAAAAGGTTGAATGGCAGCAATGGGTGCGGCCAAGGCCAATTGCTGAACAAACTTCCTCCTAGATGTTTTTTTCATTGCGTATCTTTTGATGTATTTGGAGGGCTAAGATGCAAATTTTTCTGTTTAAAAAAGACAAGACTCTTTCCTATTCTATATTTTGCCGCTTGAGCGGTAAGCCAATCCCAATCCCCAACAAAGAACCTTGATTGTAGGCTGAGACATCTCCGGTTAGCAAATCGGTCAAGCCAAAATAATACCGGTAATCAATCAATATTTTTACGCCTCTTTTGCCAATGCTTTCTATCCCGAAACCCGTATACGCACCAGCTTCCCAGCGCCGAACGCCCAATTCATGCCAAGGGATCACGGCCCGATAGACATCGCCACCGCCTTCGGGTGCAATAAACGCTTCGGCTTCTACGCCATGTGAAAGGGACGGGCCGATGAGACCAAACAATCGAAATTGCTCAAAATTGATGCTCATTTTAAAAAAGGTACTGAGTTCAACTGCACCAATCAGTGGCTGAAAATAGTAAGCTCCGTTGCTGAGTGGATGGCGAATGGTAAAGTTTTCTCGGCGGACATAGCCCATTTCGAGTTGCTGGGCAATGTTTTTCTTCTCAAATGCCCCCTGAAATACGCCCCGGACTTGCAAATTACTGGGCCAGCCCGAGCCGCTGAATCCAAGGTAGGTTTGATTTTGCGAATAACTGAAAATGGGGAAACCTAAACAACATAGCAGGATGGCCAAAGGGATGTGTAAATGGTTCATGGGTCATGGGATTATGAGTGCACTTATTCAACGCAACCAACACCAGCTTAGTATAGATCCTGGGAATGACGAATTTCTCGAATGACGAATTACGAGTAGCAATTCGTCATTCGCAAAATTCATCATTCCAAAAGTTCATTCCCACTGAAACCAAAAGGCAACAAATCGGCAACCGAATCAAAGCGGTATACGCTCCCATTGGGCCCCTGGATGAAGAGCAAGATGGGGGCAGCATTGCGCAATTCGTTTTCCCAAATCACTTGTCGGCAAGCCCCGCATGGCGACACAAAAATGTTCTCTTTTTCGGCGACTATGGCCATTGCATTAATTTTTTGGGAAGGATACTGTATATTTGCCACGGCTAAGGCATTTCTTTCGGCGCACAAGCACAAAGGATAAGCGGCATTTTCCTGGTTGGCCCCTTGCAACAGGGTTCCATTTTCCAATAAAATTGCTGCTCCAACTTTGAAAGCAGAATACGGCGAATAGGATTTGCTCAAGGCTTTTTTAGCACAGTCCAACAGCTCTTGATACTCAACCGGAAGTTCTGTCGTTGATGCATAACAACGATAGTTTACCTGTAATTTCAACTCTACCATCAGCGCAATTTAAGTTTACAGTCTGTTCAAAATTATACAACATGAATAACATTCTGATCATCGGAGCGGGACTTTCTTCCAGTTCACTGATCAAATATGTATTAGAACAAGCCGCAGAGCGGTCTTGGTTCGTTACAGTTGCCGATGCCCAGCTAGAAAGTGCAGAAAAGAAAGTGAAAAACCATCCCAATGGGCGGGCTGTCTGGTTGGATGTGATGAAAGTCAACGACCGTCGGGACCTGATTGGCCGTGCCGATGTCGTAGTATCGATTCTTCCGGCGCACCTGCACCTCGAAGTGGCGCACGATTGTGTAAAACTCAAAAAACACCTGATCACGGCTTCCTATGTTTCGCAAGAGATGTACCGCCTTGGCGACGAAGCGCGCGACCGGGAACTGATTTTTATGGGTGAAATGGGCCTCGACCCAGGCATCGACCACATGTCGGCTATGAAAGTGATCAACGAGATCAAAGAAAGTGGCGGTAAAATCACCGCTTTTCGTTCCTATACCGGAGGTTTGATTGCGCCCGAAAGCGACGACAACCCCTGGCATTACAAGATCACCTGGAACCCTCGCAACGTTGTTTTGGCGGGTCAGGGTACCGCCCAATACCTCGAAAACGGCAAATTGCGCTATACGCCTTACCACCGCTTGTACAAAGAGCGCCGGGTCATCGATATTCCTGAGGTGGGCCAAATGGAGGCTTACGCCAATCGCGATTCCTTGTTGTACCGCGAGGCATATGGCCTTGCCGACATCCCCAATATCCTGCGCGGAACCTTGCGTTACGATGGTTTTTGCGAAGCCTGGGATGCCTTGATCCAGATAGGATTGACCGATGCGGATTTCCCCATTCTGCATTCTGGCGAAATTACTTACCACGAACTGATGGACGCCTACGTAGACCAATACGCTGGTGGCAGCCTGAAAGACCGGGTAGCCGTATTGCTGGGACAAGACATCAACTCCGAAGTGATGAAAAAACTGGAATGGTTAGGTGTGTTCAGCAAGAAAAAAATCAAATTGCCCAACGCAACTCCAGCCTTGATTCTGGAGCATTTGCTGCGCGACAAATGGAAGCTGAAGCCCAATGACAAAGACATGGTGGTGATGCACCACGAGATCGAATACGAGAAAAAAGGGGAAAAACGCATGCGCATTTCCTCAATGTCCAAAAAGGGTGTTAACGCCGAAGATACCGCCATGGCTCAAACGGTGGGTTTGCCAATGGCCATCTTTGTAAAACTGGTGGTGGAAGGCAAAATCAAATCACGCGGGGTGCAAATTCCAGTGATGAAAGAAGTATATGAACCCGTGCTCAGCGAATTGGAGCAGCACGGGATCGTATTTAAGGAGATTGACCGGAAGTTGTGATAACCAATCCTCAGCTAAATTTCGGTGGCGCTAAAGGATTTTGAAGGTATAGACCATTCATTTAATAAAAAGAAAGCAGGCATGGATTCCATGTCTGCTTTCTTTCTTTGGATGCACTAGTTGCCCAGTGCGGTCTTGATTTTTTCCAAATCCAGTTTGTTGGCAAACGCGAGTTCATCCTGTTCGGTGGCAAAACCATTGGTGCGAATCGTGATCAGGGTTTGGCCAAGTGGAAGTTGAATTTCAGTAGAACGAATTTTTTTTCCATTGTTGCCATCTTCCAATTCAGACTTCAGGATGGCCCGGTTGGTACCTACCCGTACACTTTTGTACTCCTTGCCCATCATGGATGGATTGGTCAGAAACATGTTCAAAGAGCCAAGCATTGGCGAATTGGCAATGATCTGAATTTCAGCATCTTGCTTGGTCGCCTCGTTCCGGTATTTTTTTGAAATCTGCACACCGCCACCCAGCATGCCCATGCCAGCCGAATTGGTATCTGCATCACCTTCGGCTTTCAGGCCATTGATTTCAGCGGGAAACAAATCAGCCACCGAGTTGGCCAGTAGATTGTTGATCTCGTTCAAGGCATCTTGTAGGCTTAGTTGAGCCTGCTTGTAGTCCTTTTTTGCCAGGAAGCCCTGGGCTTCTTTGATGTAGGTGTCAATCTGGGTTTGTGCGGTTGCTTGCAGGCAAGCTCCGCAGAGCAGCAATAAAAATGCAATTTTTTTCATCGGTTGGGAATTGTTGTAAAGTTGTTGAGAATAGATTCAAATTTACGCTTTTCCCCAAAAACATCCTTGATATGGGGGTGGTTTCTTTGGTTAAGATGGGTTATTCATTTTCCAACCACGCCAAAATAGCTCTGATCGTTCGTTGCCTGATGGCGGAGTCCTGTTCAGTGCTATCAAGACCCTGTTGGGTATTTTTGGCAGACCGAGTGATTTGCGCCTGGAGCAAAATACTCTCCGTAGGCGCGTGGGTTTCCAAATAGGCCAGTGCCTCCTCCAATTTGTCTTTTTTGAGCTTTTCACGGATGGTAGACACCATTTCCTCGGTGATCCCAGATTTTTGCACTGGCTTTTCACTTTTCGCCAACACCACCGCTTCCCCAACCCCCAAATGCTCGAAAAGCAATAAATTGCCTAAAATTTTCAATAAATCAACCTCTTCCAAAGACTGGTCGCACTCCACTACTCGTCGGCCTTTTTCCAACCTGTTGCTCAGGTTTTTAAAATCAAAATAGTGCTGCGGGTTTTTCTCGGTGCGGCAACCCTCGCAGGAACAAGGCACAATTTCGTGTGCCCGGATTCCCCGGTATTCGTTGTGCAGGTCGCGCAGGGTTTTTAGAATGGCAGTGAGCAAGCCGCGCCGCTCGCTGCCTATGGCCTGTATTTGCAGGGCATCGCGGCCCCGTGATTTGATTTTGGAGACTTGCGCCAGGGTGTCTGTCGACCAGCGCAGCACCACGCCCTCGCGCCAGACCAGCGTGCGGCCCCGGTCGATGTCGGGGTGACGACTCACAATGAACTGGGTCATTAAAGCCTTCGGCAAAAATTCGTACTCGACCCGCACCTCGATGGCTTCACCTGTCGGAAAATCCCAATCCTGCGGTGGGGCGGGCGGGAGGAGTGGCGGTGTGACGAACTCATTTGGTTTGGGCAGTGGGTAGGCCATTTTGAACTCACACATCAGCGCGAGTAGTTGTGGCTGCATGTCCTGGTAGCTGTCGTCCGACCAGATGCGCCGCAGATCTGACCAATCGAAAAAACCCTTTTTTTCCTCGGCCACGGTGCGGTCTTCGAGGATTTTATAAACCGCTGCGGTGGCCCACTCGTTTTTCAGGATGACGTGCAGGCGCAGCAACTCGTTTTTTTGGTAGTGCAGGCACACGCCAATCCGGTGCAAGATGCCGCTCAAAATCAAGGCACTCTCCCGTTCGGGCAGGTCGAATTGGCGGCAGATGTTCAGGTATTCGGGCAGCGAAATGTAGTTTTCGTTGCGGCGGCGATCGAGTTCAGATCGGATATTGGCCCAGTTGGCGGGGTATTCTGTGCGGGTATGGGGCAGTTGGTTGGCGAGGTGACGAATGTCTTTTTCGAGTTCAGGGAAGCCTTTTTGACTCAGAAGGTTGACCAAACGCACCTCCTTGATGAGTTTGGGAAACTGTTTGCGCCATTTTTCCTCGTCGAAGTTGCCTATACCCATGCCCTCCCGGAATTCGTTGAGCGCGACCAGCAGCGGGCTGCCCTCGCCGCCGAACATCTCGGCGGTCTCAAACCAATCGGCGAAATCCGTCTGCGCATTGCCGCTGTCGGCCACCATGACATACACCGCACCTTCGGTGTAAAAAAACTGGTGCAGTGGCTTGTACTTGTCCTGCCCTGCAAAATCCCAAATGTGCAACACAAAATCACCCTCCTCGACAGGGAAGCTGTACTCCCCAATGACAATGTCCACACCCTGCGTGCGGTCTTCTTGTCGGGGCAGTTCCTTGCCGAGCATGCGGCAGGCAAGTGAGGTTTTGCCTGCTCTGCCATCTCCGAGCAGTACCATTTTGGCTTCAAGTAGGGGTTTGCTGCCCGCTGTTTCTTTTTGGCGGAAGTATTCGAGGATGGCGTCGTTGCCCTGCTCAACGATTGCGGTAGGTGGGTTGGAAAAAGGGTTGTCTTTTACATTGATTTCGCCATCACTTGTATCATAGGGGTATTTCCAAACCACTTGCATTCTTTTTTTTTCAAAAAAATAACGCAGTGGTAAAAGGTCAGCCAATTGATTATTGGTTAAGACAATTTTGTGCAGTGCAGGCAGTTTTTCTAAAAAGCTTACGTCGGAGATTTGATTGTTACTTAGGTCGACAGAGTTAAGTGTGGTCAGTTTTTCTAAAAATCGCACATCGGAGATTTGATTGTTACCGAGGTATAGTGAGTTGAGGTTGGTCAAATTTTCTAAAAACTGCCCGTTAGAAATTTTATT
>NZ_JBBAKG010000022.1:0-21022 GCF_040403615.1 Haliscomenobacter sp.
TAGCGTAAATTCGCTAACCACGTTTCAAAATTTAGCGTAAATTCGCCAATTCTTTAGCCTCAACCTTAACCAGACCAAATAGTGGGTGTGCAGGTTGTGCACACCCGCTTTTTATTTAAGCCCACAAACCCAGATTGCGATGAATTTTCAGTTGTCGGAAGAACATTTGGCGGTGCAAGCCGTTGCCCGCGAATTTGCCCAAAAAGAACTCAAGCCGGGCGTCATCGAGCGCGATTCCAAAATGGAATACCCCTATGAGCAGATCAAGCGCATGGGGGAGTTGGGATTCATGGGCATGATGGTCTCGCCGGAATATGGTGGCGGCGGTATGGATACGCTATCTTACGTGCTGGCGATGGAAGAAATTTCCAAGGTGGACAACTCCTGCTCGGTCATCATGTCGGTCAATAACTCATTGGTCTGTTGGGGACTTGAAACTTTTGGTACCGCCGAACAAAAAAACAAATACCTGCCCAAACTCGCTTCTGGTGAATGGCTTGGCTCTTTTTGTCTTTCTGAACCGGAAGCCGGTAGCGATGCCACCAGCCAAAGTACCACGGCGGTTGATATGGGCGACCACTATCTGCTCAATGGTACCAAAAACTGGATTACCAGCGGCGGCACTTCCAAAATCCACCTGGTGATGGCTCAAACGCATCCCGAACTCGGTTCCCGGGGCATCAATTGCCTGATCGTAGAAACCAGCTCTCCGGGAGTGGCCATTGGTGCCAAAGAAGACAAACTCGGCATCCGCTCCTCGGATACCCATACCATTATGTATACGGATGTGGTAGTGCCCAAAGAAAACCGCATCGGTGAAGATGGATTTGGGTTCAAATTTGCCATGAAAACCCTTGGGGGTGGACGAATCGGCATTGCAGCCCAAGCCTTGGGTATTGCAGGGGGCGCCTACGAGTTGGCACTTGGTTATTCCAAGCAACGCACCACTTTCGGCAAGCCCATCAACCAGCACCAGGCCATAGCTTTTAAGTTGGCAGATATGGCTACCGAAATTGAAGCAGCAAAATTGATGGTATACCGGGCGGCCTGGCTCAAGGATCAGCACCAGGATTATACGGCAGCGAGTGCAATGGCCAAATTGTTTGCCTCAGAAGTGGCCATGCGCCACAGCGTGGAAGCCGTGCAGATTCACGGTGGATACGGCTTTGTAAAAGAGTACCACGTAGAGCGCCTGATGCGTGATGCCAAAATCACCCAGATATATGAGGGAACTTCGGAAGTTCAAAGAATCGTGATTTCAAGGGAAATTTCCAACGATAAACCTTATTTGCCAGCGTAAGAAACAAAAAAATAACTCATTATTTAGTTCTTCCTTGCTTCAGTTTGTTCAAAAAAGGATAGGAAAACACCACCGCCATGATAACTACCGCACCCCAATAAAAATTGGCGTCAAGCTCTTTATCCTCGTTTAGCAGCAACCAGGCGAGTACGATGGCGTAAACAGGCTCTAGGTTCATGGTTAGGTTAGAAGTGAAAGCAGAAAGTAGTTTTAATGAATTGAGCGCAAGCACATATGCAAAAGTAGTGCACAGCAACGCCAGCACCAGCAGATAGCCCCAGTCACTCCAGTTCGGAGGCATCATCACCGGGAAACTACCGTTGTACCAGCTAGTGCCCAAGACCACCAGGCCAAGAAATAAGCAGGCGCTGCTCAATTCGATGAAGGTCATGCTCAGGGAATCAAGTTTTTCTATTTGCGCTTTGTTTAAAATGGTAAACATAGATGCCAAAAGTGCCGATATCATGCCGACTACCAGCCCATCCACCATCGAAAAATCAATCCCGTTGACCACCAGTGCCATCCCAGGCACAATCAACAATCCCAGGCCAATTTCCAAAAGATTGATTTTTTTTCGCAACAAAATCGGCTCTAAAAGAGCTGAAAAAAAAGAGGTAGATCCCATTGCCAATACGCCAATGGAAGAATTGGAAAGTTTGATGGCGCCATAAAAAGTGAGCCAATGCAAGCCTACAATGGTGCCGATGCCGATTAATTGCAACAATTGCCGACGGGGTAATGTACGCAGCAGCTTGAACACGTTGATCAATAGCATCAAACTCAGCGAAGTGATCAAAACCCGCCACCATACCAGTACCAGGGCACTCAGATGAATCAATTTTCCCAGTATGGCGGTTAGACCAAACAGCAAAACTGCAAAATGAAGTTGGAGGTACGCTTTTTGTGCTGCTGACATTGAACTATTGTATGTGGTTTGGCATTAAAGTGGCAAGATAAAATGTTTTTCCATTACTATTAATTCAGATGATCATGTTGAAAGCAGGTGACAAGGCTCCAGCCTTTACTTTGTTGTCCAGTGACAAGAAAGAAGTGAAATTGCAAGACTTTCAAGGGGGAAATGTCGTTTTGTTGTTTTTCCCTAAAGCATTTACCCGTGTTTGTACGGTAGAATTGTGCACCATGCGCGATGACATTGCCTATTACCAAGGGCTAAATGCTCAAATCGTTGGTATTTCAGTGGATACTCCTGAAATACTTGCAGATTATAAGCAAGACCAGCATTTAAATTTTACCCTTTTGTCTGATATTGACAAAACCATGTCTACCGATTACGGGTCTTTGTACCATGACGAGTTTGGAAATAAAACGGTATCCAAGCGTTCTGCTTTTGTAATTGATGCCGAAGGAACAATCCGTTATGCCGAAGTGTTGGAAAATGCGGGAGAATTGCCGAATTTTGACCTTGTAAAGGCGACCATAGCCGAACTTAACTAATTGCTAGTGGCAGCGCAACAAATTTGATCAGCATTTTTGCTGATCAAATTTGTTGCAAAGATTAAACTAGTTAGATTCAAAAATACAATGATTACCGCGTACGGCCCTGAAGTAGAGGAACTTGAAGAAGTATTGGTAGAAGATGAGATCGATGAGCTCATTGGTCACCATTCCCGGTTAATCGTGTACAACGATGACCACAACACCTTTGATTGGGTCATCAAGTGTTTCATGGAAGTTTTGGAATACCCCCACGACCAATCCGAACAATTGGCACTGATTATCCACTTCAAAGGAAAAGCTACAGTAAAAACAGCACCCAAAAAAGAACTCAAACCCAAAAAAGATGCCCTGGTCGATCGGGGACTCTCAGCGGTCATCGAGGATTGATTCGCTTCCCACTGCTCTCCTTAAGTCGCTCAATTCTTTGCGTTCCCACCCTCCTTCGTTTTGTCAAACAAATTTAAAAGCCTATTTTTGCGTTTAAGCAAAAAAAGCTTGTTCTAAACCCTTCAAATTAATGGATTGCAGAAATTTTATTTTGTCACCTAGCGCTAAAGTGTAAATGGAATACCCTACCATCAAGGACGGTAAATACACATATATTGAGACCAAAGGCGGAGAAGAAACCCTCATCCTGTTGCATGGCCTGTTTGGCGCCTTGAGTAACTTCGAAGGCATCATCGCAGCATTTGGCCCGACTTATAATGTGGTCATCCCCATTTTGCCCATGTTTGAATTGCCCATTCGCGAAGTATCGGTAATGGGACTGGTAGATCATGTTGCCGATTTTATTGAAGATAAAGGCTACCAAAAGGTACATTTGTTGGGTAACTCATTAGGTGGACATATCGCGTTGCTTTACGCGCTCAGTCACCAAGAAAAACTGACATCGCTGATTTTGACGGGTAGCTCTGGTCTTTTTGAAAGTGCAATGGGCAACAGTTTCCCTAAACGAGGCGATTTTGAATTCATCAAGAAAAAGACCCAGGATACTTTTTTCGACCCTTCGATTGCCGATGATGCCCTCATCAATGAAGTATACAGCATCGTCAACGACCGAAATCGCGCCATTCGAGTGATTGCTACTTCAAAATCAGCAGTACGGCACAATTTGGGCGATAAATTGCACAACATCCAACTGCCAACCCTGCTCATTTGGGGACGCCAGGATCAAGTCACTCCTGCATTTGTTGGTGAAAAATTTCACGAATTGATTCCCCATTCCAGATTGCACCTGATCGACCAATGTGGACACGCACCGATGATGGAGAAAAAAGACGATTTCAACCGTTTCCTGGGCGCTTTTTTGCAAGAAGTGTCAGGGTTGGTTCCAGCTGTCAAATGAACAGATAATTTACAAAATGCAATGGCCCGGTGCTCTATATCCCCCGCATCGGGTGACAATTCTATCAATAATCATTCCTTTTTTTCGCGGTAAAATAAACAGCAACATGAAAAAAATTCTGTGGTTGTTGTGCATCACCTTGATCGTTGGTGCTTGCTCAACCCAAAAACCAGTAACTACAACCCCCGTCGAATCCGCCAAAGAATTGGTCGCAGAGGTAGACTTGGATACCCTCGATGTAACTGCCGATGAAGGTGAAGGAGAGGAAGCAGAGGATTCTGAAGCCGTAGAAACCACCCTGGCTCCTTATACGCCCAGTGCATTGCGCATCAACGATCTTTTGCACACCAAGATCGACGTGCGTTTTGATTGGGCCAAAGAAGAAGTTTTTGGTAAAGTTACGCTTAAGCTTAAGCCATTTTTCAACCCTACTTCTACGCTTACCCTGGATGCAAAAGGGATGGATTTTCAAAAAGTTCAATTCGCTGGCAACGAACAAGCGCTGAAATACAACTATGATGGCCAGCAAATTGTCATCCAATTGGGGCGTTCATTCAACCGCAACGAAGAATATTCCATTTATATCGAATACACTGCGCACCCGAAAGCGGATGGAGGCAGCGAAGCCATCACCTCCAACCAGGGGCTGTTTTTTATCAATCCACGAGGCGAAGAACTAGACAAACCCCAACAGATCTGGAGCCAGGGCGAAACCGAGTGGAACTCCCGCTGGTTTCCAACCATCGATCGCCCTAACGAGCGCTCAACCGAAGAATTGTACGTTACGGTAGACAAGAAATTCAAAACCCTTTCCAATGGTCTTTTGATCTCTTCTACCAACAACCCCGATGGCACCCGCACCGATTACTGGAAAATGGACATGCCGCATGCGCCTTACTTATTTATGTTGGCTGTAGGCGATTTTGCAGTGGTCAAAGACAAATGGCGCAATATCGAGGTATCTTACTATGTAGAGCCAGCTTACGAGGCTGATGCCCGCGACATTTTTGCCCATACCCCGGAAATGATCGAGTTTTTCTCTAATAAGCTTGGTGTAAACTATCCTTGGCCAAAATTCTCGCAAATCATTGTGCGCGATTATGTATCTGGCGCAATGGAAAATACCACCGCCGTCGTTTTTGGTGATTTTATTCAAAAGCACAAGTGGGAACTCATCGACGATTCCAACGACAAGATTGTGGCCCATGAGTTGTTTCACCATTGGTTTGGCGATTACGTCACTTGCGAAAGCTGGCCCAACCTCACCATGAACGAAGGTTTTGCCAATTACTCAGAATACCTTTGGTTTGAATACAAATACGGTGCCGACGAGGCTGATCACCACCTGATGACCGAGCAGGAAGGCTATTTTGGATCTGCTGCTGGGGGCGTTCACCCTTTGATTCATTTCGGTGTTGCTGACAAAGATGACATGTTTGATGCCCACAGCTATAACAAAGGTGGGGCTGTTTTACACATGCTGCGTCGACACATTGGCGATGAGGCATTCTTTACCGGGCTAAAAAACTACCTGACCCAAAACGCCTTTAAATCTGTGGAGGCCCACACCCTGCGCCTGGCTATGGAAGAAGTAAGCGGAGAAGACCTCAACTGGTTTTTCAATCAGTGGTATTTCGCTTCAGGTCATCCCAAATTGACCATCGAGTACGGCTATGACGAAGCAACCAAAGAAGCCATCGTCAACGTTGCTCAAACGCAAAGCGAAAAAGGCGTACCTGGCGTATTTGTGCTACCCGTAGCCGTTGATGTATATGCCGAAGGCCGCAGTATACGCCACAACATTCGGGTAGACCAGCGGGAACAAACCTTCCGTTTTCCAGCGGCTAAAAAACCAGACTTGATCAATTTTGATGCCGACCGTTTTTTATTGGCGGAAATTGAAGACAATAAGTCGGAAGATGAGTTGGTTTTCCAGTTCAAAAACGCACCAAAGTTTATCGACCGGAATGAAGTCATGGAGCGCCTGCTCGGAGCAGAAAGCGAAAAAATCTCCAGTATTTTGCCACTTGCGTTGAACGATCGGTTTTTCTCGATCCGCTCAATGGCCCTCGACAATTTAGCGGAAGAACTTGATCCTGCATTGTTGACCAAATTGCGCGATTTGGCGCAAAACGACAAGCACTCTGAAGTACGCGCCAAAGCTTTGTCTGCCCTTTCAGAAGGGAATGACCCTCAAACTTTGGCGGTAGCAAAAGTGGCAATTGAAAAAGAGCAAGCCCTGAGCGTTCGCGCCAGTGCGTTGGGCATCATATACCAACAGGACGAAGCAGCAGGATTGGCCCTGGCCGAAAAAATGGCCGAAACAGCCAAAGGCCCGCTTTTGGAAGCCATCGCCAATATTTACACCGAGAAAGGAGACGCTAAATATTTGCCCTTCTTCGAAAAACGTTTGGCCGACGTAGAAGGCTTTACCGCGATTTCTTTCTTTGAAAGTTACCAGATCCTGGCTTCCCGTGGAGATCAAGCGACTATCGACAAAACCATTGAAGTGCTGTCTAATTTTGGCGCAACCACCAATCCTTCGCTTTGGCGGCGTTTTGGCGCGGTAAAGGCACTGAATGACTTGCGCAATGATTTCCGCGTCAAAGCACGCAGTGCCAGTGGCGCTGAAAAAACACAGTTTACCAGCAATGCCGACCGCATTGCCAAGATCGTTGATGATTTAAAAAGCAAGGAAACCAATGCGGAACTCAAATCCGTATACGACCAATTGCCGGTGATAAAGTAAATCCAAACACAAGCTTCAACCAGCTTTTGGATTTTTTTGTTGTCTTTACGTCAAGGAACGCGTGGAAACTTGTTTTTCACGCGTTCCTTTCATTATATTGTACCTTGAAATATAAGTGAAGGATTTTATGGCAATGCAAGACAATTACCGACTGCTGATTGAAAAGCTGGATGCTTTCATTCGCAAATATTACGTCAATAAGCTGATTCGCGGCGCTTTATACAGCGTAGGGACGATTCTGGGCTTGTTTCTGATTGCAGCAGTGCTCGAATATTTCTATTACTTTGATACCACTGGCCGCAAAATTCTGTTTTATTCCTTTCTGGGCATCAGCACCTTGGCCTTGGGGTATTGGATTTTTGATCCCCTGTTGCGCTATTTTCACCTGGGACGTGTAATCAGTCACGAAAAAGCCGCACAAATCATCGGTGACCACTTCACCAATGTCAAAGACAAATTGCTGAACATCCTCCAACTGAATCAGCAAGCCAATCTTGCCGACCATAAAGACCTGATTTTGGCCAGCATCAACCAAAAATCGGAGGAAATCAAGCCTGTTCCTTTTAAAGCAGCCATCAATCTTTCCCAAAACCGCAAGTACCTGCGTTATGCATTGCCCCCGCTACTGGTATTGCTGGTTTTGTTGTTTGCCGCTCCTTCCGTTATTCGAGACAGTACCCAACGATTGATTCAAAACGGCAAAGAATTTTTGCGTCCAGCTCCTTTTTCTTTTGACGTAAATGAGAAAAAATTGACGGTAATCCAATACGAAGATTTCGATTTGGACATCAAAGTGGATGGCGCGCAATTGCCCAACGATGTATTCATTGTGGTAGACAATTACGAATACCGCATGACCAAAAAGAATGCTACCGAGTTCAGTTACCGCTTCAATAAAGTAGAAAAAGACCTGCGTTTTACCCTGCGGGGAGGTGGCGTTGATTCGCGCAATTACCTGTTGACCGTACTCAAAAAGCCCAATATCCGCGACTTCCAGGTCAAACTCAATTACCCCGATTATGTTGGGCGTACCGATGAAACCCTGCAAAGCATCGGGGATCTGGTGTTGCCTGTAGGTACGCAGGTACAATGGATTTTCAACACTGAATCTACCGAAGCCATCAAAATGAATTTTTCGCGCAGCAAGAAAACCCAATTGGCTGTCCGCCAGGGCAACGACCTCTTTTTGTTTTCCAAACGCGCTATGCTGGATGAAACTTACAAACTCGTCGTATCCAACGAGGCCTTGCCCAAAGGTGATTCAGTAAGCTATGCTTTAACCATCATCCCGGATCAATACCCCGAAATTCGGGCGCAAGTTTTTGACGACAGTACCAATACCAATGCCAAATATTTTGCTGGAGAAGCGAGTGATGATTACGGCCTCCGCGTACTCAGCTTCAATTACCGCATCCGCAAAAACAAAAGTGATCCAGGACAACTTCAATCCATCATCATTCAACGGCCTGAAGGCAAAAGCACCTCTTTTGAATATTCCTTTGATGTGCTTGAATTGGGACTAAAGCCAGGCGACGAACTGAGCTATTATTTTGAAATCAAGGACAACGATGCGGTCAATGGCAGCAAAGCGGCGCGTACCGGGGTCATGGTTTTCTCGATGCCAACCATTGCCGAAATGGAGAAAAAGGCCGAGCAAAACGACGATAAGGTCAAGGACAATTTGAAAGACGCCCTGGCCGAAGCCAAAAAAATTCAGGAAGAAATCCGTCGCTTGCAAGAAAAAATGTTCCAGGAGAAAGACCTCAACTGGCAAACCCGCAAGCAATTGGAAAAACTGTTGGATCGCCAAAAAGAACTGGAAAAACAAATCAAAGAAGCCCAAAAAGCTTTTGAAGAAAACAAGAAAAACCAGGATCAACTCGGTGAAACGCCTCAAGAATTGCAGGAAAAACAGGAAATGCTCGATCAACTCATGGAGTCGCTAGAAGACCCTGAGATGAAAGAACTCATGGAGAAAATCGAGAAGCTCATGCAGGAAATGGAAAAAGACCAGGCCCTGGAAATGATGCAGGAAATGAAAGACCGCAACGAACGCCGGGAAAATGACCTGGAGCGCATGCAGGAGCTTTTCAAACAGATGGAACTCGAACAGGAAATCGAAAAAGCTGCGGACAAACTGGACGAATTGGCCAAAGACCAGCAAGAACTGAGCGAGAAAACCGAGGACAAGAAAGAATCCAACGAACAACTCGATAAGCAACAGGAAGAACTCACCAAGCAATTGGAAGAGCTGGAGAAAAAAATGGATGAAATCGAGAAGAAAAATGAAGAACTCGAAAAACCTCAAAAAATGGATGACCCCCAGGAAGGTATGGAGGACATCAAGCAGGACATGAAAGACAGTGAAGAGCAATTGGAAAAGAACGAAAACTCCAAATCTTCCAAGTCTCAGAAAAGTGCGGCCCAAAAAATGAAAAACAAGGCCAATAAAATGCGTACCCAAATGAAATCCAATCAAATGGAGACCATGCAGGAAGACATGAAAATGTTGCGCCAGTTATTGGAAAACCTGGTGGGCCTCTCCTTTGATCAGGAAGATCTCATCAAAGCCTTGAACAAAACCGAAATCAATACTCCCCGATACATTCAGCAAGTGCAGCGGCAATTCAAAATCAGAGACGATTTCCGCGTAGCTGAAGATACCCTGAATGCCCTGAGCAAACGCGTATTCCAGATTGAATCTTTTGTAACTGAAAAAGTTGCCGAGATCAAAACCAACATGCGCGAAAGCAACGAATTGCTGGAGGAACGCGAAAAAGGCATGGCCTCCGATCGCCAGCAGCGCACCATGAAAAGCCTTAACGATCTGGCCTTAATGCTGAGCGAAGTACTGAACAACATGCAGCAGCAAATGTCTCAGGCTATGTCGCCAGGCAATCAGTCTTGCCCCAAACCCGGCCAAGGCCAAGGTCAGGGCAATACGCCAAAGGATAAAATGTCACCAGGTCAACAAAAGTTGAACCAGGACATGCAGAATGCCCGCGATAAAATGAACCAAAAAGACGGTTCAGGTGGCCCCAATGCCAAAGATTTTGCCCAAATGTCCGCCAAGCAAGCCGCCATTCGCAAAGCCCTGGAAAAGCAACAGCGCAAACTTCAGCAGCAAGGCAAAGGAAACAAAGACCTGCAAGACATCATCGATCAAATGGATCGCACCGAGACCGAACTGGTGAACAAGCGCCTGAGCAACGAAACCCTCAAGCGCCAACAGGACATCATGACCCGCTTGCTCGAGCACGAGAAAGCCGAACGCCAACGTGAATTGGACGAAAAGCGCAAGTCGGATACCGCCAAAAATTATGAGCACCAGTCACCACCAGCCTTGCAGGAATACCTGAAAAAGCGCCGCTCGGAGATTGAGACCTACAAGACCGTTTCTCCCGCACTGAAGCCTTATTACAAGTCTTTGGTGGAAGAATATTTCAAGACCTTGAAAGGAGAGTAGGGGAGTTGGTTCTCCCCTGCTTTCCCTTTTACTTACTGTATCATGAGCCAACCCGCCTACGTACTCCTCATCGATTGTGCCGATCAAAAGGGATTGGTACACAAGATCACCGGAGTATTGTACAGTCAGGAAGTCAACATCATTGGCAACCAGGAATTTGTGGAGCGGGAACAAGACCGCTTCTTCATGCGGACTGATTTTTCTGGTACGATCAACGATGCTGCATTGTTGGAAGAATTGCGTCTTGTATTGCCTGCCGATGCCAACATCAGCCTAAGGCCAAAGCGTGCGAAAAACATCGTATTGCTGGTCACCAAAGAGCAGCATTGTTTGGGTGAATTACTGGTGCGGCATCAGTTCAATGAGCTCAATGCCAATATCCTGGCCGTGATTGGCAACCACGACACGCTCAAGTCTTTTACCCACCAGTTTGGCGTCAATTTTCATTGGGTATCCCACGAAGGCAAAAGTCGGGAACTGCATGAAAAGGAAATTCTGGAAGTCGTGCAACGCTACAACCCGGAGTACCTGGTACTGGCCAAGTACATGCGCATACTTTCGCAGGAATTTGTAGGCCATTTTTCCAACCGCATCATCAACATCCACCACTCGTTTTTACCCGCTTTCATCGGTGCAAATCCCTACCGACAAGCCTACGAGCGCGGCGTAAAAATCATTGGAGCCACCGCCCATTTTGTCAATAACGACCTGGACGAAGGCCCCATCCTGATGCAAAACGTTATCCCAGTAGACCACACATACTCCGTGCAGGACATGATGCAAAGTGGCCGAGACGTCGAAAAAATCGTACTCGCCCACGCGCTCAAACTGGTCTTCAACGACAAGGTGGCCGTGGTGGGGAATAAGACGATTGTTTTTGATTAGTAATTTTTTGCCTCATATTTAGGAGCTGAAATACCAATCATAGCCATGTTTCCAAAAGTAAAAATCTGCTGCATCAGCAGCCTTGAAGAAGCCCAATTGGCCATCAAAATGGGCGCATCCGCGTTGGGCCTGGTGGCCAAAATGCCCAGCGGCCCTGGCCCCATTAGCGATGAATTGATCCGGGAGATTGCAGCTACCATCCCTCCCCCCATTGCCAGTTTTTTGCTCACCAGCCGAACTGATGCTGCAAGTATCGCAGCCCACCAGCAGACGGTAGGTACCAATACCGTGCAGATTGTGGATGCCCTCAGCGAAGGCACTTATGCCAACTTGCGTCTGGCTTTACCGGGTATTTCTATCGTACAGGTGATTCATGTGATCGATGAGCGGAGTGTGGAAGAGGCGCTGGAAATAGCGCCCCAAGTAGATGCATTACTGCTGGATTCGGGCAACCCCAATCTGGCTGTAAAGGAATTGGGTGGCACTGGGCGGGTACACAACTGGGCCTTGAGTCGCCAGATTGTGGAACAAGCGTCCAAGCCTGTTTTTTTAGCAGGCGGTTTAAAAGCGGAGAACGCAAAGGCAGCCATGGATGCGGTGCAGCCTTGGGGACTGGATTTGTGCAGTGGAGTACGCACGAATGGAAACCTGGATCCGGTAAAGCTGGAAGCGTTTTTTAAGGCCGTATATGGGTAGGTTATTTAAACACCTCTTCAAGATTCAGCTCAATCCCCAGTTTGAAGTCTTGAAGGATGTCTTTTCCAGAAAAGATCTGGTATTCAGTTGCTGAGTAAAATACATAAATGGTATACAATGCAGGTAACACCAACCAATAGGACAATACACCTCCAGTAAAGTATTCTGCCCGTTTAGTCATCAATTCAGCTAAATCTTGTTTGGCAGATAAAATTTCGATGGCGCAAAGTGGCGCTTCTTTCATCCTGATTTCATTTTCATCAGGATGAAATTTCATTACTGGAAAGATGGCTAAATCGGGTATCCTTTCTCTAATGGGTAGGTCAAGATTTATCTCAGGTAAGACGGTATACTTTTCACTATAAAATAATCGAATCAAGAAAAATAAATTTCCTTGAATAAGGGCATGATTCTTATCTGGCATAGGTTTTCCTCGTTCGATTTCATATTCAGACAATGCAACAGTAGCTGACATCCATTTTATTTTTGTCCAATTTATCAAATTACAAGCAATATTGAAATTTTTTGTCCAAGAAAAACAAAGTCCATGCCACAAAACTGCGACATGGACTTTCTGCTTTTGAACCGAAATTTTCGGATTCGATTAATACCGGTAGTACTCAGGCTTGTATGGGCCTTGCTTTTCTACACCGATGTAATCCGCTTGTTCGGTAGTCAGTTCTTCCAGTTCTACCCCGATTTTGGCCAAGTGCAGGCGCGCTACTTCTTCGTCCAATTCTTTAGGCAGCATGTATACTTTGTTTTCGTACTTGTCCCCTTTGGTGTACAATTCGAGTTGTGCCAAAACCTGGTTGGTAAAGGAGTTGGACATTACGAAGGAAGGGTGACCAGTAGCACAGCCCAGGTTCACCAAACGACCTTCGGCCAACAACAGAATGTCTTTGCCGTCGATGTTGTACAAGTCAACTTGTGGCTTGATGGTATCTTTGGTATGACCGTAATTTTGATTCAACCAGGCAACGTCAATTTCATTGTCGAAGTGACCGATGTTGCACACGATCGTTTTGTCTCTCATCAACTTGAAATGCTCAGGGCCTACGATGCGGCAGTTGCCAGTAGCAGTTACCACGATGTCGGCACGAGGAATGGCGTTGGTCATTTTCTTCACTTCGAAGCCATCCATCGCAGCTTGCAGAGCGCAGATAGGGTCGATTTCAGAAACGATTACCCGGCAACCTGCTCCACGCAGCGATGCTGCAGAACCCTTGCCAACGTCTCCATAACCCGCTACAACTGCAACTTTACCCGCCATCATGATGTCTGTAGCACGGCGGATTGCATCCACCAATGATTCCTTACATCCGTACTTGTTGTCAAATTTTGACTTGGTAACGGAGTCGTTTACGTTGATAGCTGGTACTGGCAAAGTGCCTTTGGCTACGCGCTCGTACAAACGGTGTACCCCAGTCGTCGTTTCTTCAGAGATGCCACCCAGTTCTTTAATCAGTTCTGGGTATTTGTCCAAAACGATATTCGTTAAGTCACCACCGTCGTCCAGAATCATATTCAGTCCTTTGTCCCCTTCAAAGGCGTACAAAGTTTGCTCTACGCACCATTCGTATTCTTCCTCGCTCATTCCTTTCCAGGCAAAAACGGGGATTCCTGCTGCGGCAATGGCTGCTGCGGCATGATCTTGGGTAGAAAAAATGTTGCAAGAAGACCAGGTAACTTCAGCACCCAGTTCCTTGAGGGTTTCAATCAGAACCGCAGTTTGGATGGTCATGTGAAGACAACCAGCAACGCGTGCTCCCTGTAGTGGTTTGGATTGGCCATACTTCTCACGAAGAGCCATCAAACCTGGCATTTCAGCCTCCGCAAGGGTAATTTCCTTGCGTCCCCATTCGGCAAGGGCAATGTCTTTTACCTTGTACTTCAATTGAGTTGCTACCGACATGTATACTTACTTTTTAATGTTTTGATTTTGCGGTGCGAAGATAGGGAGTTTTTATAAAACTATTTAGAAAAGAAATAGGACTTTCCTTGTGAATAAATTTTCAAAAAATAGCTCGAATTCGATTGTTATATTGTTTTGATTTTCAATTTAATATAATTATTTATGCTAAATTTTTCAATTTATATTTATTTTTATAAGTTCTTCTATTGTCCTTTTTTTTTGATGGGAATCACTCTACATTGCATAATATTTAACGTTTACTTCGCCCCCAATGGCATAGAACACTGACAATCAATTGAATTAGGGAAAACCTTTTGAAAAAAGGGTTTTCCCTCCCCCCCTAAGTCAATATTGCAGAAGTTTCTTACCATTTAGCGCCTTGTGCCTGAAATCATTCGAATCAATTCACCTACCTTAAATTCAAATGTTCCCCCCTCCTAAGTGCCTTTCGGATCGATTGTGTTGCCTGTACATGGATGACACAAAATGATAACGCACGGCCCGATTTAATCAATCAATCAGTCTTTGCATTTGCTTTCAACATTCTTTGACCTAACCAAAGAGTGCTTAAAACTACTAAAAAAATGCGTTACATGCTTTACCTCAACAAGTTGAGTCATCTTAACTTGATGTACTTTGTATTTTGCTTTTTGGCAATCATAAGTACCATCAATCTGGCTGCTCAACATCCCGTTTTAGATCGTGTTTTGGAAGTGCGCCAAAGGGGACAGGTGTTCAAAAACTACGATCTTTTTTCTTACAATGATGCTATTGAAAACTTACCCCAGTTGCGTAGCGACGTACTCAAAGGTGCTACATTAAAGATTAACCCAAACACTTTAAACACACTCTGCAAACAACGCCCTGCTGCCCTTTCTCTTAAATTGCCTTTAGCAAAAGAGGGAAATTTCTTACAGTTGGATTTGGTACGAGTCGACTTGACCACTCCCGACTTTAAAGTGCGTACTTCCGAAGGAAATGAACTTTCCTATTCTCCAGGAGTCCATTATCGTGGAGTGCTGCATGATCAGGAAAATGCCAGTGTTGCCTTGAGTTTTTTTGAAGACGACGTCATTGGCATGATTGGCAATCCAGAAACTTCCAATTGGGTTTTGGGAAAATTGGACGACCCTCAATTTCGGAATACCTATGCGCTATATAAGGAAGAAGACTTAAAGGTTGAACAGACTTTTTCCTGTGGTGCAGCAGAAGTATCCAAAGAAATTCGCACCATTGAGCAAAAGCAGGGTGAATTACGGGCCGTAACCCCAGTGAATAAAATCGTAAAAGTCTATTTGGAATGCGAATATGACCTGGTGTTGGAAAAAGGAGGAGCTACCGGAGCGACAAATTTCATTACGGGCATTTTCAACATCGTTTCGATGTTGTATCAAAATGAAGGCATCACTACGGTGGTTTCTGAAATCTTCACCTGGACTACCCAAGATACGTACCCAACCACCTCTACCTCTAGTGCTCTAGTCGCTTTTCGGAGCGCCAGATCAACCTTTAATGGAAACATCGCTCACCTCGTTTCTCGGGGCAAGCCTACCGGAGGCGGAGTTGCCTATGTACCAGGGATATGCAATGGCTACGGCTATGCCTATAGCTGGATTCAAAGTACTTACCTGTCCTTCCCCACCTATTCGTGGACGGTGAATGTGATCGCGCATGAAATGGGACACAACTTAGGATCTCCGCATACCCACGATTGTTCCTGGAATGGAAACAATACCCCTATTGATGGATGTGGTCCTGCCGCAGGTTACAATGGGAGTGGGTCTTGTGCTGCTTTACCTGCACCTACTGCTCCATTTAAAGGCACCATAATGAGTTATTGCCATTTGATGTCTGGAATCGGGATCGATTTTAACCTCGGATTTGGAGAACAACCTGGCGACCGCATCCGGTCAATTATCTCGGCAGGAACCTGTCTGACCTCTACTGGCCCAACTACCTGTAGTACGCCAACCACCGCCCAGCTATCGGTCTCCAACTTGGCAACCACTACCGCTACCTTAAGCAATAGCATAACCGGGATAAACAGCTATGACTGGCGGTATCGATTGGTCGGAGCGGCCAGTTGGACCGATCTGGCTGCTACGGCAACGGGTGGGGCCAATCTTACCGGACTTACCGCCAGCAGCAACTATGAGTTTCAGTCTTCGATACAATGTACGTCTGGTGGTACCTGGACGGCTTGGTCGGCTTCCAAAACTTTCTCCACTACCGCAATTGCAACCTGTGCCGTACCTACTACCGCTCAACTCAGTGCAACGAATCTGGCGGCTACCACGGCCACAATCAATTCTTCGCAAACGGGATTGGTAGCCTATGACTGGCGGTATCGATTGGTCGGATCAGCCAACTGGACGGATCTGCCTTCGACGGTCACTGGCACCACCAACATCACTGGCCTAACAGCCAGCAGCAATTACGAGTTTCAAGGAGCGGCGCAGTGTACCTCAGGCGGCACCTGGAGTGCTTGGTCGGCTTCCAAAACCTTCAATACCCTGGCACTACCAGTTTGCGCGACTCCCACAACTGCTCAGTTGAGCGCAACAAATCTTGCGACAACCAGTGCCACCCTCAATTCTTCCCAAACGGGATTGGTCGCCTATGACTGGCGGTACCGATTGGTTGGAGCGGCCAATTGGACGGATCTGCCTTCGACGGTCACTGGCACCACCAACATCACTGGCCTAACAGCCAGCAGCAATTACGAGTTTCAAGGAGCGGCGCAGTGTACCTCAGGCGGCACCTGGAGTGCTTGGTCGGCTTCCAAAACCTTCAATACCCTGGCACTACCAGTTTGCGCGACTCCCACAACTGCTCAGTTGAGCGCAACAAATCTTGCGACAACCAGTGCCACCCTCAATTCTTCCCAAACGGGATTGGTCGCCTATGACTGGCGGTACCGATTGGTTGGAGCGGCCAATTGGACGGATCTGCCTTCGACTGCCACAGGAACCACTAATATTACTGGCCTTACCGCCAGCAAAAGTTATGAATTTCAGGCAGCAGCCCAGTGTACGTCAGGTGGCACCTGGACGGCCTGGTCGGCTTCCCAAACCTTTTCAACCCTGGCCGAACCTCCTTGTGCTGCCCCGACGACAGCCCAATTGAATGCCAGTAATATTGCTCCTACTTCGGCCACACTCAACTGCACTTTAGCCGGAAAAGTAGGTTACGATTGGCGTTACCGCCTGGCCGGAGCAGCTACCTGGACAGATATGGTTTCATCCGCAACGGGGACTGTCAACCTAAATGGATTGGTCTCAAGTAGCCTGTATGAATTTCAGGGTTCTGTTCAATGTATTTCAGGGGGCAGCTGGAGCGCCTGGACGAGCTCACAGACATTTATTACCACTTGTACGGGCCCAACTGCCAACCAAATAAGTGCTTCCAACATCACTGCCACCACGGCAACACTCAATTGTGCATTGACTGGAGCAGTGGGGTACGACTGGCGGTATCGGATCGTTGGCGATGCTACCTGGACAGACCTGGCATCTACAGGAACCAATACAGTAAACCTTACCGGACTTACCGCCAGTAAAAATTATGAATTTCAGGTAACACAACAATGTGTAACGGGCGGAGCATGGATTGCGTGGTCGGCTTCCAAAACATTTACCACCCTCGTAGCTCCTTGCAATCCACCAACCACGGCTCAATTGTCCACCAGCAGGATTACCAATTCATCTGTATTTTTTAATTGTAGTATAAGTAGCATGATCAGTTACGATTGGCGCTACCGCGTGGTGGGTACAACCATCTGGACGGACCTAACTGCAGGTAGCGCTCAATCGATTTCTGCAAGTGGCTTAAATGCCCTGACCAGCTACGAATTTCAAACATCCATTCAATGTACCGTAGGTGGCAACTGGAGTGCCTGGTCGAGTTCAATTGCGTTTATAACCACCAGCTCACCTTGCCCCTCACCCACAACCAGTGATCTCACTGCCACCAATGTGACGAAGACTACTGCCCAGTTGAATTGCTCCGTAAGTGGTGCTCAAATCTACGACTGGTCGTACCGCGTTTCTGGAGTGTCAGCCTGGACTTCTTTGGGGCAAACGGCTACCGCTTCTAAACAAGTAACCGGGCTTACTGGTGCCAAGAAATACGATTTCAGGGTCAGACTTAGTTGTTCAGGGGTGTTTACCGCCTGGTCTCAGGTTGGAACTTTTACTACGCCAGCTTCTTTGGTGGATGAAACCGGATCAGTGGATTTGGCAGGAAGTCCTGCTCAACCTCAATTGGTGCTTCCACCAGCCATGCGCATTCACCCGAATCCAACACGTGGGGAACTAAACCTGTCCTATACGTTGTATGAAGACAGTGAAAATGTAAGCATTTCCATTTATGACCTCAATGGTCGTCGCCTGGAAACCATCCAAATGGGGGTACAAAATGCCGGGACTTATCAACAGGAATTCAACCCGCTTCCAAACGCTGGATTGTTTCTAATGCGCTTAAATTCAGGCAAATCGACAGCAATACAACGGTTTTCCGTGATAAAGTAAGAATAGTTTTGTAGTATTTTTGAGTACGTTGTGAATGGGGTTAACTTCTATTCTTGGAAGTTGGTCCCCTTTTTTTTGTGCTTTAGACATGCTCTTATTCCCAGACTACATTTTTCCATTTCATTTTTCCATAGTTGCGCATCAACAAGAAATAAAACCCGGCAAAAACAGGAATCAAAAGCCACACCAGCCAGTTGTAACTGGAAATGGTGTAATGAAAAAACCCAAAAAGACCGGCAAAAATCATGGTAAGCATCGTAAATCCAAAATTGGTGCCCCGGGTAGCTTCATCCCAGGATTTGGTGAATGGCAAAACATTCACCGTAATCATCGCCACACCAGTCGTCAATGCCAGAATGCTAAAAAAAGCTAAAAGAGCATCGTCAAAAACACGCCAACCCCAAAAACTTACTGAAAAGATGGTCAGTACCAGATAGATGGGTAAATAAAATTTAACAATCATGGCTTTGAATGACCCAGTTAGGATCACGCCAGGTTTAACCAATGGAGCAGAGCGGTAAAACCAACTGGCTTTGTACCGCTCAGAAAACTGAAGAATAGCTAGACCTGACATCAGAATAATCATCGAAAAATAATAGCCAAATAAATACAATTGACCTTGACGAAGTTCTTCAAAAACGGATTTTGAAGATTGCAGCAAAGGATATACAATGGAAAAAGCGAAATAGGCTGGCAGCATTATCAAGTTTGGATAAAATTTGAGTTTGAAATCTCTGCTGCGACCCATCAATTTCCAGCTTAGTTCGTAAATGCCCCGTTCGTGTTTGGTCGCGCAAAACCAATTGGCAGTGATCGTCATCCAGGAATTTCCTGATTTAGCTGCTTTTTTTTCTTTTACTTCCGCGCTGCTTTCTACTCCGCTGCCTCCTTCTCCAATCGAAAACATTTTTTGGGTGAAATTTCGACTCAAAACGGTAGCAACCAAATAAATGGCCAAAAACGGCGACAACAAGCCCAGGCTTCCCAATAGATAACTCGTCCATGGCTGCTGGAAATGAAAGGCAATTTCCCATAGGTTGGCCAGCCACATCGAAGGCAAAAACCAGAGGTAGACCTTGTTTAAAAAATTTCCACCTCCCTGCTCATTAAAATCAATCAGGCGAGGTAAAACCTGATACCCCAAAAACATAAACGCGTAAAAAGCAATTTGAAAATAGTTGATGATTTCCTTGAATTTGCGCGGCGACAGCAAATTGAGCATCAGCATATACAGGATATTGACCAGGAAAATGGTCAATAAAACACTCAACAAAATCAAAAAAGCCAAAAGCAAAACCGCAAGAGGCCCAAATTTTATCCCCACACCAATCAAACCCGGCAAACTAAAAGGAATGGTCAATTTGGTCAGGTAAAAAAGTACGTGCATAATGCGGGAAACCGCAAGGGTCTTGCCGGTAATGGGTCGCGGCAACAAAATGTAATTGTCGCGTACGTCGATCAAGACATCCGTAAAATCACTGATCAGCGTCAAAGCCAGGATGGCCATCCAAAAACTGAGGTAAAAAAATACCCCACTGGCCGTATGTTCAAAAAACAATATAAAAAACATGAACAACACCCCCATCAAGCCCATCATAAAGATGACCAAAATGTCCTGTCCCTTGATTTCTTTCTTTTTTGCCGATTGCCGGTAATTGAATGCGGTTTTGCGCCGGCCATCCATGGTGAGTTTTACTTCCAAAATGGTGCGGAGGTGGTGGGGATCTACGCCCATTTTTGCCCAAACGCCGTTGAAGAGGCCAAGCAGGCCAAGGAGCAGTTTATTCATTAGGGTAGGTTTCGTTATGGGTTCAACGTTTGGGTAAATCCTTCAGCCAATTGATCAAAATCGGTTTGTCCGGTGAGCTGTGAAAAGAGTTTTTCCAGCGTATCGCCTTCACTGCGCTTCAGATCGTGGAAAGTGCCATCAGCTACCACTTTGCCGTCAGCGATCAGGATAATCCGATCGGATATTTTTTCTACAGTATCCATGTTGTGCGAGCAGTAGATCACGGTTTTTCCTTGTTCAACCAAGCGCAAAATAATCTCTTTGACCAGGATTACAGCATTGGCATCGAGGCCACTTAGTGGCTCGTCCATGAAGATAATTTCAGGATTGTGCAGCAGCCCGGATACCAAAAGTACCTTTTGGCGCATCCCTTTTGAAAAAGTATCCATCCGATCGTGCAACTTATCTTTAAGCCCCAAAAACTCGAGCATGCGGGTGGCTCTTTCCTCAATTTGCTGATCCTCCATGTCGTACAGGCGCCCAATCAGCAGCAAAAATTCCATCGGGCTGAGTACATCGTACAATTCAGCCAGCTCTGGAATGTAGCCAATAATCCGTTTTATGGCAATGGAATCTTCTTTCACATCCATGCCTTTTATCTTGACAGTTCCGTTGAAACGATCGTCTAATCCGGCCAGAATGCGCACGGTGGTTGATTTCCCTGCGCCATTAGGACCAATGTAACCAATGACTTGGCCGGGCATGATGTCCAGGTTAATGCCATGCAAAACCTGCTTTTTGCCAAAAAACTTGCAGAGGTCGCGAATTTGAATAATGGGCTCCATATTACTTTTATTGTCTGCTCAAAAATAACAAAAGGTTCAAGATTTCAATGCGATCCCAGCAATCAGGGCTAAAATGTCCGATTATTTCCCAAAATAGGATTCAAT
>NZ_JBBAKG010000022.1:21122-22808 GCF_040403615.1 Haliscomenobacter sp.
ATTAGCTGAAAAAAAATATGAAATTTCTGTGACAAAAAAGCAGCATGCTAAGGGTTAAACTACTATCTTTGTTCTACAACAAATGCAAGAAGTCCAATTGAGGGCTCTTTTTTAGTCCCAAAACATTATCCCATGACAACCGATTACAAGCATTTGAATTTTATCTCCGTAGCGTTCTATCCACACTTGCCTGAATTACAATTACTCATGGTTAAAACCGTTGTGTAGCCACATGTGACCATCTTGCCCGATGTTCGTCTAATTTATTGTGTCTGCTTAAACGCTTTGTTTCCATGTGTAAAGTAACCAAAATCAGGATCACTGGATTGCTTTGTTCTGTAATGTTTCTTACGTTGCAAAGCAATCTGCTCTATAGTCAACAAAACTTGCAAGCAAGTTTGTCTCAGATTGTAGAGAAAAAAGCTTCTAGCACACAGCAGGTCATTAATCAGCTTTCTCATCGAGCTAGCACCGACTATTATTCGGTGGTATGTACTGGAGAGCTGAATCTTGATGCCATTCCTTTTCCGCTTGCGCTCAAAGCAGGTGCGGATCAGAAACCGCTGCAATTGCAGAAGACGCGTTACGATTTGAGCTGTAACGCAATTGGTTTTGTAGGATACTTTGATCCATCCCGTTGGGTGGATTCAAACATACAAAGTGCCGGTGGGGTAGATGTCACCGGAGCTCCCGGTCAGTTATTGGTGGAAGGGACCAATAATTATCCGGTTGTTGTGGCAGACCGCCGAGCTCCGCGCTTTAACTTTAAAGTGCCCAGCAGCGGGTACGTTACTTTCAACTGGAACGACATTGGGGGCTCCCTTTCTAACCCCACCGCACTTGCTGTTTCGGTGAATGCACGCCAAATTCCTGCCGAAAATGGGAAAGTTTCTGTCTTTGTGCGTGCAGGCGATGAATTAAACTTGCAAATCAACAGCGAGGCAAGCTCCAAAATACTCATCCACGATTTTTCCTTCCTATCCGACTTGGCTTATCTGGTTACCCGTGAATGGGTAAATGAACAACACGAAGTAGTTGCAAGCCAATACATTGCCGTTCAAAAGCCAAACATGGGAGACATTCGTTTCCCTCACAATACAATTGTAGACAAAAACGTTCAACCGGAGTATACGGGTTATCCAATTTTGGATGCCGATGGCAATGAAAATACCACCGATGACCAGATTGTTCTGGAAGGTATTTTCAACGGCATCAGCGTGGGCTACAAAGATCAAATTGATGCAGTAAACCACCGCATTCTAAGAATCTGGACAATCAATGATACTTGCGGAGAAAACGTACTGAATCACGTACAAGAACTCAGTATTGCACCTAAGACTACCCAGCCAAGTACTCCAACTGAAGACAACAAAGTCAAACATAACTCCACTCCGTTAAGCGCGGATCCTGGAGGGTCTTATTCCAGTAGTTTTTTGGTTTTCAACTAATTGCGTGTAACAAATCATGAATTCTGTTCGAAGAGGTCTGATTAGAGCCAACAACACCGGTTCTAATCAGTCCTTCGGCCAGGAAAAAAAGGCATCAAGCCACTTTAGGAATGCATCTAAATCCCAGAAAGAATTTTTTTGTGAAGGGTTTCTTAACGAGGATTTTCAGCGGGAGGTTTTAACCTCCCGTTTTTTTTTGTTTTTATCCCTAAAAAATTAAACAAGTGCTTATTTCCTG
>NZ_JBBAKG010000022.1:22908-24632 GCF_040403615.1 Haliscomenobacter sp.
GCCAAAGTAGTTGGTGACAAGGCCCGCAACGTATGGTCTGGTACTTTTCACTCCATTTTTGCCCGCATTTTACGGGTGGAAGCGGACAAGATTGGCTATTCCCCCAATTTCACGATTTACGATACCGAAGATACCAAAAGTGTGATTGGAGCGATCATCAAAGAGATGAACCTGGACAAGACGGTTTACAACATCAATACCATCCGCAGTCGCATCTCTTCGGCCAAAAGCAGCTTGATCACTCCTCGCTTGTACGCCGAAAACGAGGAATTGAAAATGCAGGATCGGCAAGCCAAAATGCCATTCATCAGCGAAATTTACCTCAAATACGGTGAGCGCTGCAAACGTGCAGGGGCCATGGATTTTGACGACCTCCTGTACCGCCTTTACGAGCTCTGGCAAAAGAACCCCGATGTACTGGACAAATACCGCAAGCGCTTCCGCTACCTGCTGGTGGACGAGTTTCAGGATACCAATACCCTTCAATACGGCATCATTCGCAAATTGGTGCATTATGAGGGCAGCCCGCGCAACATTTGTGTAGTGGGCGATGATGCCCAAAGTATTTACGCTTTTCGGGGCGCAACAATCCAGAACATCCTGGATTTTGAGAAGGATTTCAACAGCTATGGCATCAAGGTATTCAAGCTGGAAGAAAATTACCGCTCTACCGAGCACATCGTACAGGCGGCCAACGAAGTGATTCGCTTCAACAAGCGGCAGATCCAGAAAAAAATCTGGTCAAGCAAAGGATCGGGACAAAAAATCAAGGTCATCAAAACCATGACCGATGCGGAGGAAGGCAAAAGAGTAGCCGATACGATCTCAGAACAACGCAACCGCTATCACCTCCGCAACACCGACATTGCCGTGTTGTACCGCACCAATGCCCAAAGTCGGGTCATGGAAGAATACCTGCGCCGTTACAATATTCCCTACAAGGTTTTTGGAGGTTTGTCTTTTTACCAACGCAAGGAAGTCAAAGACTTGATTGCTTACTTGCGCCTGGCCGTCAATCCCAAGGATGAAGAAGCCTTGCGTCGGGTCATCAATTTTCCCAAACGCGGCATTGGCGATAGTACGGTTGATAAAATCAGTGAGCTGGCCGGACAGCAAAACGTCACCATGTGGGAAGTATTGGTGCAGATCAACGCCGGCGCCCGCACCCAAAAATCCTTGCTTGAATTCATCAAGATTGTACAAGACAGCGGTCAGCAGGCAAGCACCCTCAATGCCCACGAGGCGGCCTTGTACATTGCCAAGCATTCCAAACTGATTGAGGAATACAACCAGGACAAAACCGTAGAAGGCCTTGGTCGTCTGGAAAACCTCAACGCCCTCCTGGATGGTATTAAATCCTTTGTGGAGGACGATGAATTTGAAACGGCTGCCGAGCAGCAAAACAAATCGCTCGCTTCTTATCTGCAAAATATCGCACTATTGACCGATATGGACGACGAGTCCAAATCTGGCGACTACGTCACGTTGATGTCTGTGCACTCGGCCAAAGGCCTTGAATTCAAATCGGTTTTTGTAGTAGGGTTGGAAGAGAAACTTTTCCCTTCTTTCATGTCTATGGATTCTCCCGATGGCCTGGACGAAGAGCGCCGCTTGTTTTATGTGGCCATCACCCGCGCTGAGCAGTTTTTAACCCTCACCTTCGCGATGAGTCGGTACAAGTTTGGCCAGATGCAGTACAATGAAATGAGCCGCTTCATCGAAGA